>JADWMH010000086.1 GCA_015767355.1 Gammaproteobacteria bacterium | reverse complement strand
ACGCTTCGTCTCCAATGCGCAGGCCCGCTTGTTAAAAGATGGTAGGAAAGTCGATGTATCCAGTTTCGGGCTCGACTTGTCAGATCAGGCGGACCTGCTGAAACTGACATTTGTGCCCGAGAGTTCACTGGATAACAAGACGATCGAGGATTGGTTCGACGAGGGGTTTTTCGAAACCAACTACTGGTATATCTGGACATCGATGTTCGCATTTCAAAAGTGGAGCAGCGTGGCTGAGATGCGGCGCTATATGAAGCGCTTCATCCACCTTGTCGAGGGGCTGCACAAACTTGGCGGCGTCATGCGTACAAAATACAATCAATATCACTCCGTCGCGCTGCCGATGAAGCGCTACCTGCAGGAGAGAGGGGTGCATTTTGATATGCACACCCAGGTTGTTGATATCGATTTCAACCTCTCTGCAGAGAGCAAAACGGCTACGCTGCTGCATATTGTGGACAAACAGGGTACTGAAGATGAAATCGTGCTGGGAGAGAACGACTACGTCTTCATCACCAATGGTTCCATCACTGAAAGTTCGGATAATGGTTCGTGGAGCAGGGCAGCGGTGTTGAAAAAGAAATCCACATCCGGAGCCTGGATGCTGTGGGAAAAAATTGCCGCTAAAGATGAAGCTTTCGGCAATCCGGGCGTCTTTAGCGACAATATCGATCTGCAAAAATGGTACTCATTTACCGCCACGCTCAAAGACGACACTTTTCATGACTACATGGAAAACTTTTCCGGCAATACGGATGGGACCGGAGGACTGGTTACGATGGTCGACTCCAACTGGCTGATGTCAATCGTGATTGCCCGCCAGCCGCATTTTCCCAATCAGCCGAAAGATGTGAAGATCTTCTGGGGTTACGGCCTCTATCCGGACAGAGAGGGAAATTTCGTCAAGAAGAAGATGTCTGATTGCAATGGCGAAGAGATGCTGGAAGAGCTGTGGTATCACCTCCAGATTCAGGAGCTGATGAAACCGGTCGCCGATGCTGGAAAAGTCAACTGCATCCCGGTAGCCATGCCGTTTATCGACAGCCTCTTCATGCCGCGTGCCGTGGGCGACCGCCCTGAAGTCCTGCCGCAAGGAGCGATGAACTTTGCGTTCCTGGGGCAGTTTGCCGAGGTCGAGGATGATTGCGTCTTTACAGTCGAATACTCGGTGCGCTGTGCTCAAATGGCGGTTTACGGACTCTTTGAGACAGACAAAGAGGTGCTGCCTGTGCATAACTCGATCTATAACCCCGGCGTGTTGATGCGAGCCGCTAAAGCAATCAGCAGGTGATGGCTTTAGCTCTTACTAAAACCAGTACGTATCTCCTCAATAACCTCGCCTGCTTGATTCTGCGTAGGAGGATGTGTCGAGGCACATCAGTATCCGCGACAAATCGATGCGCTTCGTTTCACCCAACACATCCTGTTAATTGTTGTCATGTACGGAGTTTTTGAGAGATTACGATTTGTTAACGCTCCCTGAAAGCAGGTTGCCTTGCATTGCTGTTTGATAATTTTGCACCAGTCCTGATGAGAAATATCTGAAAAATAGAAGCATTAATTTCCTGCTGCTGTTGATGTGTCCGATAACAAGCCACTCTTGATGATTTTATTTTCTCGTCTATGCTTTATTTATGCCAGTTGAGTTGTGGAAGTGGTTAGTTTGGTGAAGTTTGACGCACCTGTTGGTAGATAGTCTGCTTCGCTGTTTGTTGCCGGTGAAGCGAAGCATTGGGTGATCAGAATCTTGTTATATTGAAAGGTTCTATCGGAAAGTCGCTTTCTCCGTCAACGATCAGCTCGGCAACAATCCTGCCGACTAGCGGTGAGAGCTGAAAGCCGTGGGCTGAGAAACCGAAGGCGTGGTAGGCGTCTTCTGCGGTGCTGCTTTTACAGATAACTGGAAGGTTATCGGGTGTAAAGGCTTCGATTCCCGCCCAGGCGCGAACGATGCGCACATCTTTTAACTGTGGAAACAGCGCCATGACGTTGCGCGCACTAACCGCCAGCTTCGGCCATTTGATATCGCTGGTTTGCTTGCGAAAATCGAGGCTTGCCATGTGCGCGCCGCCGATCAGCAGGGTGCCGTTTTGCATCTGCTTGAACGAGAGCTTGCGGCTTGCGGCGCCGATGACCGGGTCGATAAAGTGCGGTAGTCGTTCTGTCACCATGATCATCGGTGCTCCGGGTTTCAAAGGCACTGGCTCGCCCAGGGAGGCGGCGATATTGCCTGCCCATGCGCCGGCGCAATTGACCAGCACAGGCGCCTGAAACTCCCCCTTTCTCGTCGTTACCCGCCACATCTCACTCTCCCGCTCAACGGCATCGACAATGGTGTTGACGCGGTACTCTACTCCCAGAGAGCGGGCCTTGTGGCGAAAAGCAGTGAGCGCATGAAACGGACGCGCGTAGCCGTCTTCACGGCAAGTCAGGGCGCCGAGACAGTGCGGGGCCAGCGCCGGAACCAGTCGATAGAGCTCTTCGCGGCCGATCATCTCTTCATGTTCATAGCCGAGCGAGCGCACCATCGAGACGCGCTGCTCCAGCAGGTCGAGATCATCTGCGTTTTCAGCGACCCGCAGCTGACCGGGAAAGTGCGCATCACAATCCGAGTCCACCAGTGACTCGATGTTGCGCCACATCCTTGCCGCTTCGACTGTCAGCGGGATCTCCGCCGGATTGCGGTTGAGCTGGCGCAGGCCGCCGGCATTGACGCCCGAGGCATGACGCCCGGGGCTCTGTTTTTCCAGAACGATGCAGTCAATGCCGCGCATGGCAAGCTGCAGCGCCGTCGAGGAACCCATCAGGCCGCCGCCTATGATGATGACATCCCTCTTCATTCTGTCTCGTCCGGGTAGAGGCTTGCAAGCTGTTCCAGCGTCAATGGCTTGAGCGGAGGACGAATCCGGAATTGGACGCTTTGCTGCAAAGGGACTGACGTTTTGTCGGAAACGATATGGGCCACGGCCTGTGAACACTGTCGTCCCTGACAGGGCCCCATGCCGCAGCGGGTGAGAAATTTCACCTGGTTGCTGTCGGTGTGTCCGTCAGCGATTGCAGAGCGGATCTCCCCCGCCGTCACCTCTTCACAGCGGCACACGACGGCGTTGTCATGCGGGACTTTGAGCATGCTGTCAGGGATGCGAAACAGCTTTTCAAGAAATGGCCGAATGTGCAGATCCGCCTTCATCCATTTTCTGTCCTGGGCTGCTTCAAGTTTGCTCTCACGTTGATTCAGGATTCCCAGATTGTGCAAAACCTTGAAGGCAGATATGCGTCCTGCATGTTCAGCGGTGCGTGCTCCACCGATGCCGCCGCCATCGCCTGCAATCAGGATACCGTCAATGCTGCTGCCGCCCCACTTGTCCAACTCGGGTCTCCAGCACTGCTGACGCTTGTGCCAGAAATGGTCGCAGCCGGCTGCCTGGCTGAGGTGGATGTTGGGGATGACCCCAAAGTGAATCATCAGGGAGTCTGTCTTGAGCGAGTGTTTGCTTCCTTTGTGACGGTAGCTGATGGATTCAAGAGACTCTGCGCCATGCGCCTGCAGATCACGGATGCCATTGTACAGATCAACACCTGCCAGTCTTAGTGTCTGCTGATAACGCAGACCCTGGGTAATATGATGGTGCACCAGCAGCGCGCCGGGCAGTTTGGGCAGGGCCTTGAAGTAGTTGATCCTGGAGATGGTGTCCAGAACGGCTTTGACCTTTACACCGGCGCGCAAATATTGCCATGCCAGCAACAGCAGCAATGGTCCGGAGCCGGCAAGCACGACACCGTCAGAGGGCACGATGCCGCTGCCCTTGAAGAGTATCTGTCCCGCACCGGCATTCATCACGCCCGGCAGGGTCCAACCGGGAAATGGCACGGGGCGTTCAAATGCGCCGTTGGCGATCAGCACCTGGTCGGCGGAAATCATACGGGCCTGCTGCTGATGAATAACACCGATCTCTCTGTGTGCGGAGAGCGACCACACCTGCGTATCGGGAAGATAGCGTGCGGAGCTGTTGCGAAAAGCGGTGACAAGCTTTTCACCGCGGCGATACTCCGGCCCCAGCTTCTCTGCACGCTCCGCTGGCGCAGCTTCGATGGCGCGAAAAATCTGGCCGCCGGGAGCCGGCTGTTCATCGAGCACCACCACTTCGACATCGTGATCAGCGGCAACTGTTGCCGCAGCAAGACCGGCTGGACCTGCGCCAATGATCACGAGTTGATAATGATCCTTCATGAAACTCACACCCCGCTCCCATGCTGGCGTTCGATGCGCATGCCGTCACGCACCTGCACCATGCAGGCCTGTTGATTGGGAACTCCGTCGATCACCATGAGGCAGTCGAAGCAGACCCCCATCATGCAGAAAGGGGCGCGCGGCTGTTGTTTTACCGGAGTGGTTCGGCTATAGCCGATGTTTTCCGCCAGCACCGCAGCAGCCACGGTCTCTCCCTGCGGAACGGCAACGCTGCGGCCGTTGATGACAACAGTGACAGTCTGGCGGGGTGATTTATCGAGTCGTTTGAACATAGGCGCTCAAGAAAACGGGCTTTCAGGCGAAGCCAAATTATAGGATGTGTTGAGCGGTAGCGAAGCGCATCAATCAGGTATGGGGTTGATGCGCTTCGCAAGCTCAGCACATCCTATGTCCGGTTTGTTGCGAGACGGCACAGTATTAGTATGGAAAGCTACAGGCGTACGCGGCTTAGTATATCAGCATGTTCGAATATCATGCATTGCTGCAGGTCAAGTTCGGTGCCGATATGTGCAGAAGTAGCACGCTGATACATCGCCTGGGCGATAGCCACATCGATATAGGCGAGCCCCACGGCATTGAAATAGATGCGTTCGCGCTCATTTTCCCGTCCCGGTTTTGATCCGGAAACAAGTTCATGCAGGTCTGCATGGATGTCAGCGCCTGAAAGCAGCCCTTCGGAATACATGCGGCTCAGTGTCTGGGTGCGATGTGTGACTGTCTCCCAGTCATCGCATACAATCTTGTCGCACTGCTGCGCAACGGCATATTCATCCTCCCAGCCGCCGATATGGCTGTAAAAAGCTCCCTCCTTCATCCATTCCGCTTTCAGAAGGGGCGCCTGAACACTGGTGGCTGTAACAAGGATGTCAGCCCCGTCCATTGCCGCACGCCCATGGGTGTCGGTGCCAATGAATTGCATATCAGGGAACAGCGGTGAGAGTTCGTAGATAAACTTCTGCTCCCCTGCAACAGTTTTGGCTGCGACGCGACACTCTTTAAGTGAAGGGCGCACCACTTTCATCGACAGCAGATGCATCTTTGCCTGTTCGCCGGCGCCGATAAAGCCGATCACCTCACTCTGCTTACGCGACAGGTGCTTGGCGGCAATGGCCCCCATCGCAGCAACACGCATATTGGATGCCAGGGTACCCTCCATGACAGCAACAGGAAAGCCTTTCTCAATCTCTGAGAGTACAAAGATGGCGGAGAGGTTCTGTGCCTGATGACGGGAGGGGTTTTGGGGAAAGACAGAGACCCATTTGACCCCGCAAACCTTCTCGTCGAGCAGCGTGGCAGGCAGGCAGTTGATGCGTTCCTGGGAGGAGTGGCTGAAAATCTGCACGATTTTTTCAGGAAACAGGATGCGATCCTGCACAAAGGCAAGCATGGTTTTCTCGGCGATCTCGATCGCAATGCGAATATCGAAGCAGCCGGCCTCCAGCAGATCCTCCTGGGAGAGGTAGTTAAAACTGATTTGATGATTATTCATGGTAATAATGTTGGTTTATAAAGTTTCGTTGCGAACAGCTCAAGAGTGAAATGTGACGTTTTTGATTACTGTCTCGGGCAGAGCGTCAGGAATAGGGGCAAGGTCAATGCGCAGCACATTGGTCAGGGGGATGACGGTCAGAATTTTTTCTGACTCGAACATCAGGTAGCCTGATTTCATGATATCGTCGAGGCGACCGGAGATGGCGTGATCGGGCAGTTGCCGCTCGAATCCAAATGTCTGGGTCTCGCCGTTGACATAGTAGATCGAGACATATAGTTGGGGTTTTTCATCTGTCATGTGGTTCTTCTCCTGTTAGGGGGATCCGGCAAGGCCGAATAAGTTTGCTAAAAGTATCAGCAGAATAGAATGTACAATACTCACGTCAATTATTATAGAAACATCTGTTATTCACCATGCAATATTCAATCATAACAAGAATATTACCACTCGTGTTGCTCCTCACAGCATTCAATGGAGTTGCTATTGCTGACGCGGCTAATAAGCTTCCCGGCAAGGGTTTTGTCGATAGCGCCGAGTGCGCGGAGTGTCACGCTGCCGAGGCGGATGCCTGGAAAGGTTCACACCATGATCTGGCGATGCAGCTCGCCAATGAGCAGAGTGTGCTCGGGGATTTCAACGATGTCGAGTTTACCCATGATGGCGATGTGACCCGTTTCTTCCGCAAAGCAGGAAAATACTATGTCAATACGCATGGACCGCAGGGAGAGCGAGCGGACTTTGAAGTCAAATACACCTTTGGCGTCGTTCCGCTGCAGCAGTACATGGTGGAACTCCCAAAAGGGAAGATTCAGACGCTGACCGTTGCCTGGGACAGTCGTGAGGCGGCCGACGGCGGGCAGCGCTGGTTTCAGCTGCTGCCGGAAGAGAAGGTAAAGCCCGGTGATCCGCTCCACTGGACAGGCAGGGCCTATAACTGGAATAACCGCTGCGCCGAATGCCACTCCACAGATCTGCAAAAAAACTACAATCCTAAAACAGATACATACAGCACAACCTGGAGTGAGATCAACGTCACCTGCCAGGCCTGCCATGGTCCGGGTGAGAAGCACGTGACCTGGGCGCGCCAGGCGCAGCAGGGAGCAGATCACTCGAAAGTCGATATGGGGCTGCGGGTTGACTACCGCAACAATGGCGCCAACTACCAGGTCGAGAGCTGCGCCCGCTGCCACTCGCGACGTCATCAGGTGAGTGCAAGCGATGGTCACGGACGTCCGTTTCTGGATGATTTTATGCCGTCAACCCTGCTCCCGGTGCTCTACCATGCCGATGGACAGATCCTCGACGAAGTCTATGTCTATGGTTCATTTCTGCAAAGCAAAATGCACCGGCAGGGAGTACGCTGCAGCGACTGCCATGATCCGCACAGCAACAAACTCAAACTGCAAGGCAATGCACTCTGTGTGCAGTGCCACTCCCCCGCGCCTCGCCCTGATTTCCCGACGCTGCAGGTAAAAAACTACGACTCTCCGGAGCATCACTTTCACAAGCAGGATGGTGAAGCAGCTCTGTGCGTCAGCTGTCACATGCCTTCAACAACCTACATGGAGGTCGATCCGCGGCGTGATCACAGCTTCAAGATTCCATCGCCAAAACTGACCGAAGCAATCGGCACGCCCAACGCCTGCAGCGGCTGTCATAAAGATCAATCTGTAAGCTGGGCGACAGCCGCCGTCGAGAAGTGGTATGGAGCAAAAACGGAAACAGAAATTGCGCCTGCGGTAGTCATCGCAGCAGCCCGCGCCGGGGATCCGCAGGCGGGAGGAGCGCTTGCCAAACTGGCGGGGGATCCTCAGACGTCACCAATTCTGGCAGCAACCGCACTGGAGCATCTGCGCCCCTATTTCCCGGCGCACGAAGCGCTGGAGCCGACGTTGGCGGCCCTGAAACATTCCGATCCGCTGGTTCGCGCAACAGCGGTCAGCAGTCTCGAGCAGATTCCGCTCAAGTACCGCCTCTCGGTTGCCACACCTTACCTCGATGATCCGGTGCGTGCAGTGCGTATCGAGGCGGCGAGAGTGCTGGCTGGTATGCCGGCGCTGGTCTTCGGCGAACAGCAGGCATCTTTTGAAAAGGCGCTGCAGGAGTACAAGGAGCTGCAGATGTCGCTTGCCGATACACCGGAGGCGCATCTCAATCTTGGCGTAATGTACACAGACCAGAAGCAGATGGAGAAGGCCGAGCAGGAGTACAAGCAGGCAATTCGCCTTGCCCCGGAATTCATCCCGGCCAAAATCAACCTGGCCAATCTCTATAACCGCATGGGGCGCAATCACGATGCCGAAGAGCAGTTTCGCGCTGCACTGGAGCTGGCGCCTGATATGGGAGAGCTCTACTACTCATTCGGGCTGCTGCTTGGCGAGGAAAAACGCTATACGGAATCGGCAGCACTGCTGGGAAAGGCCGCAGAACTGCTGTCGCGGCGTGCAAGAGTCAGCTATAACCATGCGCTGGTGCTGATGCAGCTGAAACGTTATGAAGATGCCGAAGCCGCCCTGAACAAGGTGCTGGCGCTGTCCCCAAATGATGCTGACATGATCTATGCCATGGTAACGCTGCATACACAGCAGCAGCAATGGGAGCAGGCGCTGCCTTACGCTGCCAGACTTGTCGAAGTGACCAAAGGAACAGAAGGGCCTGCAAAAATTCTCACCGATATCGAGGAGAAGCTGAAAGCTGTAGAAGCTTCTCGCTAAACAGCCCAATGCAATCTGCCAGCGACAATGCCACGCCTTGGGATATACACAGTATTTCAGCACCTCTCATTCTCCATCATAAATCGTAACTACTCACCCCCATCAGCGTAGATCTGTCCCGAGGAAGCCATCTGTATGG
>JADWMH010000085.1 GCA_015767355.1 Gammaproteobacteria bacterium | reverse complement strand
CCGGTATGCCTTCCAGCCTATATCCCGGCGCTCAAAACAGACCCTGTCATGCAGCCGGCTGACTCTTCCCTGCCAGAATTCAAATGTTGCTGGCTTGAGCCGATAGCCACCCCAGAATGACGGCAAGGGCACATCACTGCTGAATTTCTGCTCATAGTCGCGCACCCTCTGTTCAAGCACTGCACGCCCAGGCAACTCGTCACTCTGCCGTGACGCCCAGGCGCCGATACGACTGCCGCGATGCCGCGAGTTGAAGTATTCCCTCGACTCCTCCTGCGTAACTCTGCTGACGCTTCCCTCGATACGCACCTGGCGCTGCAGAGCAGACCAGTGAAACAACAGTGCAGCATACGGGTTGCTATCCAGCTCTACCGCCTTGCGGCTGCCATAGTTGGTGAAGAAGACAAAACCATCCTCATCATAATCTTTCATCAACACCATGCGGGCCGAAGGTCTTCCCTCGCCGGTTGCCGTAGCAAGTGTCATCGCTTCCGGCATCAGCAGGCCGCTCTTTTCCGCATCTGCAAACCAGTCCCCAAAGAGTTGCAGTGGATCGCGCTGCTCAGCATCTTCCGGCATGCCGGCGACAACCCCGCGACCCAATGTCAGGAGCCTGCGGATCATGGATTTTTGTTTCATGGGGAAGTCCGGATTTTTCTCGTCAATAGTGTTCGTATTTTACCTGCTTAATAACTCTTCGGCATCTACTAAAATTTGTAATCCTTGAGTGGCCAACATCTTTACAAATGAGTCAAATTTCAATAATGACTCTCGCAAAGACGCCGAGCTCGCCAAGAAAACCTTTGCGGTCTTGGCGAGAGAAAATAATCTCTTTCATGCCTTGTCAGTCTGAGACCTGGTCTCGCTAGTATGTGCTGAATAGTTACCTGTTTATAGAGAGAAGGCTTGATCTATTCAACATCAATTTGACCAGAGTCATTGACAACCTGGGAAAAATGCTGCATTATTCTCAATAAGAATCATTCTTATCTTTCATTTACCTAATATGGACGCAAAGTCAACCACTGTAGCCAATCGCCAACCTGCATCTCTGAACCAGATCGCTGTCGGTGGACACGTGCGTATCACCAAATTCCTGGGGGACCGTAAAACCTCCAGACGGCTGCTCAGTCTTGGCCTGCGTGTCGGCTCGGAGCTTGAAATCCTGCATCATCGCGGCCGTGGAGTCGTCGTAGCCAACAGTGGCAACCGCGTTGCACTGGGCGCCGATATTGCCGACAAACTGCTTATTTCCTCTCTCGACACCCCGGACAAGGAGCCTCTCTAATGGGTTGTTGTGAAAAGGAAGAGATCGACACGGGGCTCTCATCTGATATCACCATTGCCCTTGCCGGTAATCCCAATTGCGGAAAATCCGCCCTCTTCAATACCCTCACCGGCATCCGCCAAAAAACGGGCAACTGGCCCGGTGTCACCGTTGAGCGCAAACAGGGACACTTTTCGTATGATAACAACAATATCACGACGATCGACCTGCCTGGCATCTATTCACTCGATGCCAGCTCACTGGATGAAGAGGTCACCCGCGACTACCTGCTCAGCCATGACGCCGACCTGATCATCAACGTTGTCGACGCAGGCAACCTCGAACGCAATCTCTATCTGACAGTGCAGCTGCTGGAGATGGGAGTTCCAATCGTAGTGGCGCTGAACATGATGGATGTTGCGCGCAAACGGGGCATCTCGATCGATACGCACAAGCTCTCTGTCGAGCTTGGCTGCCCGGTTGTGCCGATCGTCGCAATCAGCGGTGAAGGCATCGAGTTACTGCTTTCACAAACGGCTGCAGTCACCAATGGCAGCGCTACCGGTGGCTACCGCCTGGCGCATGAAGAGTGCGTCGAACAGGCGATCAGTGATCTGCTGCCGCTCATACAGGATCGAGAACAGCGCAACAAACACTGGCTGGCGCTCAAGTTGCTGGAGAGTGATTCCGAAAGACACGAAAAAATTGACAGCGTCTTAAAGGAGCGCCTGGATCACTGGCGGAAGCACATCGAGAAACGCGCCGGAGAAGATGCTGATATTTTCATTGCCGATACCCGCTACAGCCACGCCCATTCACTGGCGCAGAGCGTCACCAGGGAGAAGGGACGCGTCGGTCGTACACTGACTGACAAGATTGACCGCGCGGTACTGAGCCGCATCTTCGGCATCCCGATCTTTCTTGCAGTGATGTACCTGATGTTCATGTTCACCATCAGTATCGGCGGCGCCTTCATCGACTTTTTCGACGGCATTGCAGGCGCCATCTTCGTCGATGGCTTCAAGGAGGTTCTGGGCAGCGTTAGCGCCCCTGAATGGTTAAAAGTCGTACTCGCGGACGGCATTGGCGGCGGCATCCAGATCGTCGCCACCTTTATCCCGATCATCACCGCGCTCTATCTGTTTCTCTCCATCATCGAGGACAGCGGCTACATGGCGCGCGCCGCCTTTGTCATGGATCGCTTCATGCGCTCCATCGGCCTGCCGGGGAAGGCTTTTGTGCCCCTCATCGTCGGCTTTGGCTGCAATGTCCCTGCAGTGATGGCGACCCGCACACTGGAGAGCGAACGCGAGCGCAAACTGACGATATTGATGAACCCTTTTATGTCCTGCGGCGCACGCCTGCCGGTCTACGCCCTGTTTGCCGCCGCCTTTTTCCCTGCCAACGGCCAGAACATCGTCTTTGCGCTCTATCTGATCGGCATCATTGTCGCCATCCTCACCGGCATGATCATGAAACAGACCCTGCTGTCGGGAACCAGCACCGGCTTCATGATGGAGCTGCCGCCCTATCACCTGCCGACCCTCAAGGGCATCCTGCTGCGAACCTGGGATCGCGTGCGCCTGTTTATGCGCGAGGCGGGAAAAATTATCGTGGTCATGGTGCTGGCGCTGAACCTGTTGAATTCTATCGGTACTGACGGCTCCTTCGGCAACGAGGATAGCGAGACATCGATACTCAGCAGTCTCAGCAAATCTGCCGTGCCGCTGTTCGAGCCACTGGGCATCCATGAAGACAACTGGCCCGCTATTCTTGGCATCATCTCCGGCGTGCTGGCCAAAGAGGTGGTTGTCGGCACCCTCGATACGCTCTACTCCAATCTCGCCATGAGCGACGCCGGAGAAACCCGAGAGGAGGCCTTTGATTTTCGCGCATCCATCGCCGCCGCCTTCGCTACGGTTCCGGAGAATCTGGGGGGCGTCAGCGAAATGCTCGGCGACCCGCTGGGTATGGATGTCGGCGATGTTGAAAATATCACCTCTGCCGCAGAATCACAGCAGGTCAACGAAGGCACATTCGGCGCCATGGCGTCACGTTTTGATGGCAGAGTCGGCGCCTTCGCCTACCTGCTGTTTATCCTGCTCTACTTTCCCTGCGTCGCCACCATCGGCGCAATCAAACGCGAAGCCGGGGGAGCCTGGGCAGGGTTTGTTGCTCTGTGGACAACATCTGTCGCCTATATCGCCTCCACGAACTTCTACCAGATCGCCACTTTTCCCCAGCACTCCATCTACTCTTCCGTATGGATCAGCGGGTCGCTATTGATGCTGGCCGCATGCATCGTCGGACTGCGGATGTGGGCGCGCAAAGGCGACAAGGGGATCAAGCAGCCCGCACAGGTGCAGGCATGATTCTGCTGGAAATAAAAAACTATCTGCAGCAGCGTAAACAGGCCTCATTGACAGATATCGCTCTTCATTTTGACGCAGACAGCGCAGCTGTCGAAGGCATGCTGGAGCAGTGGATTCGCAAGGGAAAAGTTCACAAGACAACCCTGACAACATCATGCGGCAGCAGTTGCAATCAGTGCGGCAGCGCGGAGACAGCCCTGTATGTGTGGGGTGAACGCCCGGCAGCCCAGCCTGTGGAGTGGCTGCCTCGCAACTGCAAGGGGTAAGGAAGTTCTGATCAAGTCGCTCCGCGCCTCGACCAGAGCATTCCTGCAAGTTTTTTCTATAATGACTCTCGCAAAGACGCTAAGCTCGCCAAGAAAAACCTTTGCGGTCTTGGCCTACATGGATGTAGGTCAGGGGCGAGAGCAGGACGCGGAAGCTTTGCGCCCTGGCGAGAGAAAATGATCATTTTCATGCCTCGTCAGTCTGAGTCCTGATCTCGCAGGATTTGCAGCCATCACAAAGGCCATACGAAAAGAATCATCGGCAGTGAGACCATAACGATGAGAATCTCCAGCGGTAGTCCCATGCGCCAGTAGTCGCTGAACTGATAACCGCCAGGCCCCATCACCAGGGTGTTGGATTGATGTCCGATGGGCGTCAAGAATGCACAGGAGGCACCGACAGCGACCGCCATCAAAAAGGGATCCAGCGAAACTTCGAGCTGTTGCGAAAGACTTATCGCAATTGGCGCCATCACCAGCACAGTTGCCGCATTGTTGATAATGTCCGACAGAAACATGGTGACGATCAGCAGCAGAGCCAGCACCCACACCACACTGAGACCACTGGTCCACTCTGCTATTGCTGTTGCCAGCAACGTGGTCGTACCTGTTGTCTCAAGCGCCTGGCCAACAGGGATCATCGCTCCCAACAAGACGATGACCGGCCAGTCGATCTCATCATAGAGCTGCCGAACCGGAAGAATTCCAAGTATCAGGTATGTCATGATTGCCAGCAGAAACGCCATATAGAGCGGCATAATTTCCAGCATTCCAAGCGCAATGGCGGCTGCAAACACCAGCAGTGCAACTCCCGCCTTCCGTTTCTGACCCAGCGACAGCGCACGCGGCGCCAGCGGCAGCAAACCGAACTGCACTATTTGCTCATCAACCTGCTGCTCCTTTCCCTGCAGGAGTAAAATATCGCCAATGTTAAATCTGACCCTGCGCAGGCGTTTTCTGAGCGTTTCACCATGTCGTGAGAGACCATAGAGTGCCAGGGTTCCGCCGCTTCTCCTGCGCAGATAGGGAACGCCATGCCCCACCAGCGGAGAATCGCCGGAGACGATGCCCTCAAACAGCGTCAGCTCCTCCGGCGCAACATCCGCAAAGGCGGAACCCGGCGCACTCAACATCTCGAGGCCATATCGATCGATCAGCGGCTGCAACTCCTCTGCGCGTCCCAGCACCACCAGGATATCTCCGCTTTCAAAACGGTAATCTGAAACCATCGGCCGCGCCCTGCTATTTTCATGGGCAATTCCCACCAGCAGCAGATCCCACTCCTCATCCATCACCAGTGAACGCAGATCTTTACCCGGCAATTCCGACTGATCGGTGATTTTGAGCTCTGCAAGATATTCACCCACCTCAAACAGCTGGTCAACCGCGCTCTTCTCTAGGCGCTCTTTCGGCAGCAGACGCCAACCGATAAGAATCACGAACATGACACCGACCACAGCCACCGGAATTCCTACAGGCGAAAAATCGAACAGGGCAAAAGCCTCTTTTCCGGGAATATCCGCACGTATCGACGCAATAATGATATTCGGCGGTGTACCGATCATGGTTGTCATGCCGCCGAGAATGCTGCCAAACGCAAGCGGCATCAATATCAACGCCGGTGAACGCTGCTGTTTCCTGGCCGTCGCGATCGCCACAGGCAGCATTAACGCCAACGCGCCAACATTATTCATAAAAGCCGAAGCGAAAGTCACCACCAGCGTCAACATCCCAATATGCACGAGCTGATTATCCGTCACCGTTCCAAGCCTGGAGGCGGCAAGATCCACCACCCCGGCGTTTTTCAGAGCATGGCTGATAACCAGCACAGCGGCGACTGTCACTACCGCAGGATGGCTGAATCCGGAAAATGCCGACTCCATCGGCACCAGACCCAGCAACGCGCACAGCACAAGCGCAGACATAGCAATAAGATCATGGCGCCAGCGCCCCCAGGCAAACATCAGCAGCACCAGAATCAGTACCGCTATAATCAATAATTGGTTATTTTCCATAATCCCGTCACTCTCTCTTCGCAGCTCCTTTTACCTCGTTTCTTGTTCCTCGCCACTCCTCTCTCGCTCCTGCAGTGTAACCGCGAGATCCAGAGGCGCAGCCCCTCTCCATCCCTGAATGCGGACATCGCTGCCTACTGCTTTCGACGCCACCGTATTGACGATATCAAAAGAGGAGTTGATCGGTGTTTCATCAATGCGGGTAATCACATCTCCAGGACGCAAACCCGCCTCGCCGGCTGGCCCCTTATTGAAGACTTGGGAAATCAAAACCCCTTTCATATCCGGCTTCAATCCATAGGAGCCGGCCAGTGCGGCTGTCATAGATTTCCCGCCAATCCCCAGCCAGCCACGGCTGGCCCTGCCGGTGTCAAGCAATTGCCGCATGATCCCCCTGACCATGTCCACCGGAATGGCAAAACCAATTCCCTGCGATCCTCCGCTGCGGGAAAAAATTGCTGCGTTGATAGCAACCAGCTCTCCCTGCGCATCAATCAACGCGCCACCTGAATTCCCCGGGTTGATAGAAGCATCCGTTTGAATGAAATTCTCAAACTTGCTGATGCCAAGATGGCTGCGTCCGGTAGCGGAGACAACTCCCATGGTTACCGTCTGACCGACACCGAAAGGATTTCCAATCGCCAGCACCACATCTCCCACACGCAGGCTGGAAGATGCTCCCAGTGCAATCACCTGCAGCTGTCCGGCTTTGGCGCTGCGATCACTCAAATCGATGTGCAGCACTGCCACACCTGAATCGGGATCAGAGCCAACCATGGTTGCCTGCAGACGTTCGCCACTATGCAGAACCACCTCGATTTTATCCGCCCCCTGCACCACATGGCTGCTCGTCACGATATAGCCTTTGGCGTCTACGATAACGCCGGAGCCACGATTTTCTTCACGCTGCCTCCGATTAGATCGCATGCCTGGTGGAGCATTAAAGCGCGGTGCAAACTGCCGCTCCAACACTCTGCTGGAAAAGACATTGACCACGGCCGGCGCCGCACGCTCAACAGCGTCCGCATAAGAGACGGGGCCATTAGTCCGCGCCCCCGATGCCTGTGCAAGTGTCGTCATGATCGATGCACCGATAACGACGACACCAGCGACCAAAAAATGGAGGGAAGTGAATTGATTTCGCATATACTGCATCTATTGTTCGGAATACCAGTAACGCTATCATAACGGCCCGCAAACAAATGATCCAAATTCAAACACTGGAGAGTTGGTGCAATCAGCAACTCCAGCCTGAAAATTTTTCTGATTACTGCCCCAACGGCATGCAGGTTGAAGGCCGCAGAGAGATACAACGCCTGGCCAGCGGTGTTACTGCATGCCAGGCGCTGCTGGATGCAGCCATTGAGTGGGATGCTGATGCCATCCTGGTCCACCATGGCTACTTCTGGGATGGGGAAGCGGAACCCCTGACCGGAATCAAGGGGAATCGCATTCGCACCCTGATGGTCAATAATATCAGCCTGCTCGCCTATCATCTCCCGCTCGACGCGCACCCCCTGTTCGGCAACAACGCACAACTGGGCAAGCATCTGCAACTGCTCAATGCAGCAGCCATAGACTCAAGCGGAGGGCTGTTGTGGAGCGCTGAACTCCAGCATCCCGTGACACCCCAACAGCTGTCTGAAATCATCACGCAAGCTATTGACCGCAAGCCTCTGCATATCGCCGCAGGGATAGAGCAGATTCAGCATATTGGATGGTGTACAGGCGGTGCACAAAAATATATTGATCAGGCCGCAGATCTCGGTCTCGACGCCTTTATCAGCGGGGAGATCTCGGAATCGACAGTGCATACTGCGCGTGAACGCAATATCCACTATTATGCAGCGGGCCACCACGCAACCGAACGCTATGGCGTACAGGCGCTGGGAGATGCCATTGCATCTGAATTTGGCATCACCCACCGCTATATCGAGATCGACAATCCGGCGTGATGTCTTATTTCTACAGCATGTCGCTAATTCTCAGCCTGCTGTTTTCCTGCCTGCCTCAAAACAGCTTTGCGGAAGAGAAGCCGACACAGATGAAATCAGCCAGCTGGCAAAGTAAAGCACAGCAACGCATCAGTGCGCGCTTTGAACAGGCCGGAGTCGCCTGGCCGCCGCTAAAAATCGCTCTATTGGCATTGAAACGGAGCCGTAAACTTGAACTCCGGGCATCCATGCATAGCAAGTGGCATTTAATTCACACCTACCCTATCCTGGGAGCCAGTGGAACAGTCGGTCCCAAGCTGCGCCAGGGTGACAAGCAGGTTCCTGAAGGTGCCTACAGAGTTCTGTGGCTCAATCCGAAAAGCCGTTATCACCTCTCCATGAAACTCGACTACCCGAATGCTGATGATCGCAGGCATGCCCGCGAAGAGGGACGCAATAACCCCGGAGGCGACATCTTCATTCACGGCAAGGACGTCTCAATCGGCTGCATCGCAATCGGCGACCCGGCCATCGAAGAGCTCTACACGCTGGTTCAGCGCACCGGCGTCGAAAATGTGAGTGTCTACATCGCCCCGACAGATCCGAGACAACGCCCCCTGTCCGCACCACCACAGGCCCCGGCATGGCTCGATGCAAGATATCAGGAGCTAAACGAAATATTCCACCAATTTTGATAATAATCAGTTCACCCCCTCATCATTAGACAGCAATTCCAAATACAGGGAGATACTCACC
>JADWMH010000084.1 GCA_015767355.1 Gammaproteobacteria bacterium | reverse complement strand
TTATTGTCACCTCTACAATTATCGCTGACAACAGCGTGTTGATGTGGTGAAATATGCCATCTACAGAGACTATTGGGAAAATATCATGAGCCGCATTGCTACAACCCCCTTCGATGACCAGAGACCCGGAACCTCGGGGCTGAGAAAGAAAGTCGCTACATTCCAGCAGCCGCACTATCTCGAAAATTTCGTTCAATCGGTATTTGATGTTATTCCTGCTCTCAAGGGAGGCATCCTCGTACTGGGAGGCGACGGCCGCTTTTATAACCGCGAAGCCATTCAGACCATCCTCAAGATGGCTGCCGCAAACGGAATAGCTGAAATCCTTGTCGGTCAGCACGGGCTTCTCTCGACACCGGCAGTCTCTCACCTGATTCGCAAATACAAGGCGCAGGGAGGCATCATCCTCTCTGCAAGCCACAATCCCGGCGGACCGGATGGCGACTTCGGCATCAAATTCAATACCGACAACGGAGGCCCGGCTGCGGAATCCATCACTGAAGCCATCTTCGAGAGAAGTCAGGCGATTGATGAATACCAACTCCTGAGCAATGAAGATATCGATCTTGATGTTGCAGGCAAACTGCAGATTGGAGAGATGCACGTCTCGGTGATCGATTCTATCGGTGATTATGCCGAGTTGATGCAGTCAATATTTGATTTCGAGGCTATCCGCGCACTGCTGGCGCGCCCCGATTTCACGATGGCGTTCGATGCCATGCATGCCGTGACCGGCCCCTATGCAAAACGCATCTTTGAAGAGATGCTGTTTGCGGGAGACGGCGCTGTCATCAACGGCGTTCCCCTGACCGATTTTGGAGGCGGACATCCTGATCCTAATCTGGCGCATGCTCCGGAACTTGTCGCCATGACGCTGGGTGATGACGGCGTGGATTTTGCCGCCGCATCCGACGGAGACGGCGACCGCAACATGATTCTAGGCAAAAACATCTTCGTCACCCCCAGCGACAGCCTGGCGATCATGGCGGCCAATGCAACTCTGATTCCCGACTATAGCAATGGCATCTCTGGTATCGCCCGCTCCATGCCAACCAGTCAGGCTGCTGATCGTGTCGCCGACAAACTGGGACTCAACAATTACGAAACCCCGACAGGCTGGAAATTTTTCGGCAATCTGCTGGACGCCGGAAAGGTGACATTTTGCGGTGAAGAGAGTTTCGGCACCAGTTCGGATCATGTACGTGAGAAGGATGGCTTGTGGGCGGTGCTTTTCTGGCTCAATCTGCTGGCCGCCAAGCAACAGTCTGTCAAGGAGATCGTCGAGCAGCACTGGCGAGAGTATGGCCGCAACTACTACACCCGCTATGACTACGAGGCTGTCGACAGCGCAGCAGCAAACCAGTTGATGGAGAGACTACGCGAGCAGCTTCCGGCGCTGCTCAACACAAAGCTTGACGGACGCCTTGTCACCCTCGCCGATGACTTCAGCTACACCGATCCGGTTGACGGCAGCATCTCGGATCAGCAGGGAGTTCGCATTCTGTTTGAAGATGGCTCCAGAGTGGTCTATCGCCTCTCAGGCACGGGAACGGAAGGCGCAACACTGCGCGTCTATCTTGAATACTTTGAACCTGAAACCGACAAACAACTGCTGGATACCGCTGAAGTGATGCAGCCATTCGTTGACATAGCCACCTCGCTGGCAAAAATTGAAGAACTCACCGGACGCAGCGAACCGACGGTAATTACCTGAGGAGTTAGGTTTTAAATTTTAGGTTATAGGTACGACACAATAGGCGGAGTGCATTGCTCAGCATTGATGCAATTTTATTATCCACAGATGAACGCGGATTCTCACAGATAGAAATATTGCTTTATTGATCTGTGATTATCTGCGTACATCTGTTGTCTTACCAAATAATGTCTAAAGGCTCAATATTTCGTAATTTTGAATCAGCAGAAATCAATGGCGCCCTATGAATCATTGCGGTAGAGGCAATTAACCTATCCGCAGGATCTTTGTGAATAAACAGATCCTGTTGGGATAAAACAGCAATTTCAGGTGTGACCGGCAGGATCGTCAGTGACATAGTCAGTATAATGTCATTCATATATTGTTCTGCTGAGACATCATCTCTTAGACGCCCCGCCTTGAACAACATAGAGATTTCCCAAAAAGAGATATCCGAGCAAGCCACTGTTTTCTTGTCGAGCGACTCTTCCAACACCTGCTTTGCCTTAATTGACAAACGCTTGGGGGCATCCTGCCAAAAAATCAGGATATGGGTATCACAAATTGTCAGCATCAGCACTCCATTGACTATCCAAAGGCGCCAGGACATCACCAACCATCATGGTACCGCGCAATGCATCCAGGCGTTTTTGTGCGGCTTCCACCTCTGTCAGTTCGGGAACCAACCTGGCAACAGGCTTTCCATGGCTGGTAACTTGAATTTCCTCGCCATTACTGACTTTTCTTAGATAATCCGGCAAATGTGCTCTTAAATCGGTAATTTTTACTTGCAGCATAATCTCAACCTGTAATGTACATTTATTATGTACATTATAGACGGTTAGCTTAACGACTTCCAGCTGCTCAGCTGAATAGTTATGATCTGTGGTTAATAGCTTTACCCCGGCTTTGATAGCAACTCCGCCATTTTCTCACGGTTTGGAGCTTCGACGACGCCGCGCTCGGTGACGATGGCATCGACCAGTTCGGCGGGAGTGACATCGAAGACGGGATTCCAGGCGCTAACCCCCTCTGCCCCGACCCTGTGGCCGCCACAGCTGAGTACCTCTTCGGGGTCACGCTCTTCCACGGGGATATCGGCGCCGCTGGCAGCATCGGGATCGATGGTCGAGATCGGCGACGCCACCATGAACTTGACGCCATGATATCTGGCGGCAATCGCAAGCTGATAGGTGCCAATCTTGTTGGCGACATCTCCATTGGCGGCGATGCGGTCGGAGCCGACGATGACCCAGCCGATATCGCCGCGCGCCATGGTGGCTGCTGCGGCAACATCTGCGATAACTGAAACGGGGATGTTATCCTGGTGAAGTTCCCACGCTGTAAGACGGGTTCCCTGCAGCCATGGGCGGGTCTCGTCTGCATAGACATGCTCGATACTACCCTGTGCAAAACCGGCGCGAATCACTCCCAGCGCCGTGCCATAGCCGCCTGTCGCCAGGGCCCCGGCGTTGCAGTGGGTAATCACGGATGTTGGTTGCTGAATCAGCGCCGCCCCAAGTGCGCCCATGCGCCGGTTTGCAGCGATGTCCTGCTGATGGATGAGCTGTGCTTCCCTGAGTAAAGCCCCGGCAGCATTCCCATCGTCAATTTCTACAGCCAACTGTTGCATACGTCTGAGCGCCCAGAAGAGATTGACTGCGGTCGGTCTTGCAGCAGCAAGCAGATCCACATCAGACTGCAGCGCCTCCCGCCACCGATCACCGTGCTGCATCACCGAGAGCACCACGCCATAGGCTGCAGTAATGCCGATGGCAGGTGCTCCACGCACCACCATGTCACGGATGGCGTCAGCTGTCTGCTTTGCGTTCGTGAGGCGTATAAATTGCACGCTGGCAGGAAGCAGACGCTGATCGAGCAGGTAGAGTGCATCATCCTGCCACACGATGGCGTCATCGCCTGTGATTATTTTATTCGGAAAAAGAGTTTCCATCTTGTTATCCTTCAAATTGATTCGACGCTATTGTGCCAAAACAACTAACAGATGACAGATAAAATTACAGACATCATTTCAGATAACCATATTGATACACTGATCACATGCGACTGGATCATTCCTGTTACGGCTGGAGATCCTGTTCTTGAAGATCATGCCATTGCCATCCATCACGGTAAAATCGTCGACATACTGCCGGCAGCAGATGCGAAGCACATCTTTACGGCAAAGCATCTGCATGATCTGCGTCATCATGTAGTGACCCCCGGCTTCATCAATGCACACACGCACAGCGCCATGACCCTGTTTCGCGGCATGTCGGATGACCTGGCGTTGATGGAGTGGCTCAACAATCACATCTGGCCCGCAGAGGCAAAGTGGCTCAGCGAGGATTTCGTTGCTGACGGAAGTCGTCTGGCGATCGCCGAGATGATCAAGAGCGGTACAACCTGCTTTAATGACATGTACTTTTTTCCCGATGTGACAGCACGCATTGCCAGCGAGGCCGGCATTCGAGCGACAATCGGACTGATCGTGTTTGACTTCCCTTCAGCTTGGGGCGATGGTGCGGATGACTATCTGCAAAAGGGTCTCGCCATTCACGATGCATATCTAAATCATCCATTGATTCAGACAGCACTGGCCCCGCATGCCCCCTACACGGTTTCAGATGCACCGCTGTCACGGGTTCGCCTGCTTGCCGACGAGCTGGATATCCCGGTGCATATTCACCTGCACGAAACCAATGACGAGATTCTGGGCAGCCTGCGTGATCATGGCGTACGGCCGATGGCGCGCCTGCAACGACTCGGCCTGTTGAATCCGCAACTGATCGCCGTACACATGACGCAGTTGACTGAAGAGGAGATCGGGATAGCCGCTGAGAGCGGAATCCATGTCGCTCACTGCCCGCAGTCACATCTTAAACTCGCAAGCGGCTTCTCTCCAGTGGGCAAACTGCAGCGCGCCGGCGTAAATATCTGCATAGGAACCGATGGCGCCGCGAGCAATAATGATCTCGATATGCTCGATGAAATGCGTACTGCGGCAACCCTGGCAAAGGCCGTGGACAACAATGCACGCACCCTGCCTGCAGCAGCCGCGCTCAGAGCAGCGACGATCAACGGCGCAAAGGCGCTGGGCATCGATGATGTCACAGGATCCCTGGAGGTTGGAAAATCAGCCGACATGATTGCCATCGATCTGGATAGCCTGCGCACACAGCCGGTGCATCATCCGCTCTCCCAGGTCGTCTATGCAGCATCAAGCAGTCAGGTCTCTGATGTGTGGGTCAATGGAAGGCAGCTGCTAGCCAATCGCAGACTGCTGACACTGGATGAGAATGCCATTCTCGAAAACTGCAGGGAGTGGCTTCAAAAGATTCAGGAGTGAGGAAATATGACTCATCTCCTGTCATTTCGACCACAGGGAGAAATCTTTTGTTGACAAGCCTAAGATCTCTCACATTCGTTCGAGATGACAAGACAAAAAATCTTTCTCCACAGATGCACACAAATGCACTCAGATGATATTCTCTCCCTTCATCTGTGTTTATCTGTGTGCATCTGTGGTTATTAGCAGTGCTTGCGGTGCTTCGCAGTGCGTTCCCCTGCAGCGGTAGATGACTCCGCCGGGCTTCGGTTTCTTGTCAGCCAGCGTCTCGGGAACCTCGGCATCATCAGCTATTGTCAGAACCATTCGCGCAGGGTGGTAGCTGCGATGCTGTTGCGCTCGCCACTGTGCGAGCTGCTCTTCACTACCCCGTACAATCAAAATCTCGGGCGGATTCAACTGCTCCTCCAGCGCCATCAGAAGGGCTCCATGCGCGTGCGGCAGTTGCATGAGCCCCCCCCAGGCTGAGCGCAGTGTACGCTCAGCCGCATCCAGGTAGCGAAGATCCCCAAGCAGAAACCCCAGCCGCTGCAACGCAAAGGCCGCGATGCCATTGCCTGACGGCATGGAGTCATCACTCATGGGCTTGGGATTGTGCACCAGCTTTTCGTGGTCATCAGAGGTAAAGAAAAATCCGCCCTGTTCTTCATCTTCGAAATGACTGAGAAGAATATCGGCCAGTTCAATGGCAAACTCGAGATCCCGGCTGCTCCAGCGCGCCTGCAGCAACTCCAGCAGTGCGTCGATGAGAAAGGCGTAGTCATCAAGATAGGCGTTCAGGTGTGACTTGCCATCCTTGCTGGTCGCCAGCAGCCGATGCTCACGCCACAAGCTAGAGCGGATGAATTCAAGCGATTGCTCGGCGGAGGCGATCCACTCCGGTTTTAAGAAGATGCGTCCCGCCCTCGCCATACCCCTGATCATCAGCGCATTCCAGCTGGTGAGAATTTTTTCATCGCGCCCCGGATGAATGCGTTTACTGCGTTCTGCAAACAGGATTTGCTGTGATTCGTCGATCAGTTGCTGCGCCTCTTCAAGCGCCATGCCCTCATCCGCCGCCAGTGGAGCGAGATCGGTAAAGGTATGCAGATGCCAGACGCCTTCGAAGTTGGGTTTCTTATCAAGCCCATAAAGCTTCGCGAAGAGCCGGTATTGCTGCAGGCTCAGCAATGCCTCCACCTCTGCAGGCGTCCAGATATAAAACTTGCCCTCTTCGCCCTCGGAGTCTGCATCCAGGGTGGAGTAATAGCCTCCTTCTGGAGACTGCATTTCGCGTATGACCCACTCAGCAGTCTGCTCGCAAACCTGTGCATAGAGCGGATTGGCGCTAAGGCTCCAGGCGTCGGCATACAACGCCAGCAGCGGGCCATTGTCATACAGCATCTTCTCGAAGTGGGGAATCATCCACTGCTCATCTGTCGAATAGCGGCAGAAACCACCGCCCAGCTGGTCATAGATACCACCTAACGCCATCCTCTGCAGCGTCAGCAACGCCATGGTGGAGACAGCCCTGTCAGCAGTATTGCCAGCGTACAGGCGCATCAGGAACTCGATGTTGGTTGCATGGGGAAATTTCGGCGCCTGCCCAAAACCGCCATGGCGTTTATCGAAGCTATCGGCCAACTGCTGACGCCCTTTCTGCAGCGGCGAAGCATCGAGCACAGCAATTCCCTGGTCAGCAGGGTTCATCTGCGACAACGATGCGGAGAGACTCTGACTTTGATCGCGAATCGCCTGCTGCTGGTTCTTCCAGGCATCATCGAGGCGTAGCATCAGCTCTTTGAAAGAGATCATGCCGTAGCGTGCAGAGCTTGGAAAATAGGTACCGGCAAAAAACGGCATCAGGTCATCCGGCGCCAGGAATACCGTCAACGGCCAGCCGCCGGGGCGCTGACTCAGGAACTGATGGACCTGTTGATAGATCTTGTCAAGGTCGGGACGCTCCTCCCGGTCAACCTTGATATTGACAAACAGCCGGTTCATCATGGCCGCCGTCTCTTCATCCTCGAAAGATTCATGCGCCATGACATGGCACCAGTGACAGGCGGAGTAGCCGATCGAGAGCAGGATCGGTCTGTTACTGCTGCGCGCCAGTTCCAGCGCCTCATCGCACCATGGCCACCACTCGACCGGATTGTTGGCATGCTGCTGCAAATAGGGGCTGGTTGTCTCGCTTAAGCGATTCTTGAATTGAAATTGATGCGTCACATTGGAATCCGGATATATAGGTGGAAAAATTCAGCTCTGCTTCGCGACAGCACAGCACCCACGGTGATATGCTAACCTGCTGTGAAATAACAACGCGAATAACCGTAGAGTAGTACACATTATGCAAAAATTACCCACACTGAAACTGGGAAAAGATCAGGAACGACGTCTGCTGGCTGGCCATGCCTGGGTCTACAGCAACGAGGTCGACACCAAAGAGACTCCCCTCAAAGCATTCTCCGCAGGTGAACAGGTGGCTGTCGTCAGCCAGCGCGGCAAGTGGATCGGCAACGCCTACGTCAATCCCCATGCGCTCATCTGTGCACGTATAGTCAGCACAGATATCAGCAAAATGCTCGATGAGACGCTGCTGACAGAGCGTATCAACCAGGCGCTGCAACTGCGTCAGCGCCTTTATGAGAATAACTTCTACCGCCTCGTCTATGGCGAGAGCGACTTCCTGCCGGGGCTGGTCATCGACCGTTACGGAGACTACCTGGTGGTGCAAATCACTACGGCCGGCATGGAGGCAGTACGCAGCCAGATTGTCTCCATCCTCGAAAAGCTGCTTTCACCACGGGGCATCCTGCTGCGCAATGACACGCCCATGCGCGCCATGGAGGGGCTCGACTCCTCCGTGACGGTTGTCAGTGGTGACATACCACCGCTGGTGCAGTTGAGCGAGGGCGAGTCAAGCTTTGAGGTATCCCTGCTCGAAGGACAGAAAACGGGATGGTTCTTCGACCAGGCTGCCAATCGTAATGACATGCGTCGCTATATCCGCGAAGGAGACAGCGTATTGGATATCTGCAGCTACGTCGGCGCCTGGGGCATCCGGGCCGCCCGTGCAGGCGCCACAGAAGTCATCTGCGTCGACAGCTCCAATGCTGCGCTTGAGCAGGTGAAACGCAATGCCGAAATGAATGGTGTGCAAGAGCAAGTTCGCACCATGAAAAACGATGCCTTCGAGCGACTCAAAAAGTTCGCCAAACGCAAGCGCCAGTTTGATATGGTTATCCTCGATCCACCCGCCTTCATCAAGCGCAAAAAAGACCTCAAGGAGGGTATGCAGGCCTATCGCAGGCTCAATGCCCTCGGACTTGAAGTGCTGAAGCCCGGCGGCATCCTGGTCACCTCGTCATGCTCTTTTCACATGGCGCAGTCGCAGCTGTTGAATGTGGTGCGCCAGGGTTCCGTCAGAGAGAGGAGCAGCCTGCAGCTGCTGCAATACGGTCAGCAGGGAGCGGATCATCCTGTTCACCCTGCAATCCCGGAAACATCCTATCTGAAAACGCTGTTTCTGCACAAGGTGTGAAGAACAGTATTCTAGCGAGACCATGTCTCAGACTGTCGAGGCATGAAAAAACATTTCCTCTCGCCAAGCTTCCGCGTCCTGCTCACGCCCCTCACCTACATCCATGTAGGCGAAGACGCC
>JADWMH010000247.1:1338-2879 GCA_015767355.1 Gammaproteobacteria bacterium | reverse complement strand
CTCGAGCAATAAGACGATCAAGGCGGCGTTGACAAGTGTAGTGAACAGTTCCACAAGATTGACCAGAGACATGCGGCCGCTGCCAACCAGGATCGCTTTGAAGAGGCTCAAGGGGAAACCGAGCGCGACTGCTGTTCCCAGCAGCCACAGGGCGATTGTGAATGCCTGGTGTTGCTGCTCGTTCAGGTTGAACCAGGCGGGAGCAGTACCTGCCAGCGCGCCGACAAGCAGGAGGCAGACCAATCCCAGCGCAGAGTAAATCACCAGCAGAGTTGCAAGCACCTGGTTGCGTTCGGCGTGATCCTTGCTGGCGGTCAGTTCAGCGACGTACTTGATTGCTGCTGTGGCAAATCCCAGATCCATGAGACCAAACAGCCCGATAACCGCAAAGATCAGTGACCAGAGGCCAAACAGGTCAACACCGATGCGGGAGACAATGTATGGCATGAGGAAAAAAAGAACCACCATTCCCACGAGAAAACGCAGGTAGTTGCTTGCAATGTTCAGTACCCATCCCACAGTGGTGATATCCCTCTTTTCTGACCTGTTACCAGTTGCTAGGCGCCGGTCTCGGCCCGCATGAGATGGAAAATGTCGGTGATGGCTCGAGGGTCGTCGGGCGGCTCAACGTTGGAGAGCAGACTAGCATCCGAATCGGGATCGTCAGGATGATAACCATGCATGCCCGCAATGGGATTGGTTCCCATATGGCTTGGCACGATTAGCACGCCTGCGTCCATGAGAAAAATCAGCTCGCCATACTGGTCTCCCTCAAAATCACAGCCCAACTGCTGCAACTCATCCTGCGGTAGAATGCGGCCTTGGGGAACCTGCTGAAGCAGCTCGGTGATGCACTCGCGAGCAACCTGGTTGTGAAGCCAGAATCGCCCCATGGTTGAATCGTAGGTCGCAGTGTAGTCTTTGCCATATTCCAGTTCAAGCGCTTCCACTTTTGCCATCAGGTCGACATGCTTATGCACCGTCGCCATCCCATGGTCGGAGCAGATAAATAGTCTCACCTGCTCATAGTGCTGCGAAGCCACATGCAGCACTTCATCCAGCTGTGCTTCATACCAGGAGAGCTTGTCATTGACTTGGGGGCTCTCTTTGCCGACTTCATGGAGCAGGGCGTCCATGGAAGCCATGTACAGCAGTGCAAATGTGACCTTCTCTTTTTGGAGGTCGTTTTTCAACGCTTGCAGATTGTCCTCTTCGGTATCGCGCCAGTCAGAGACGTGGTATGGAACACCAGCGCGGGTTAGGTAGTCGAAGATGTTCTCGCCGCGGTTCATTCCACCGGGTACGAAAAGGTCGCTTTTTTCACAGTAGTCGAATTTGCTCACGTGCTCGAAAGGGATGTTGTACAGCTGGAAGTAGCCGGTGTAGCTGTAGAGTCTCTTGATCAGCTTGCTGACGAGGTTGCGAACTCTCCCGCGATCGACCAGGGACTTTGGCAATAGCCCGAGCAGACGCAGCGGTTTGAACGGAGATGTATGAGGGGAGTAGTAAAAGAACGACCAGTGGCGGTGCTCACGGGGCAT
>JADWMH010000247.1:0-1328 GCA_015767355.1 Gammaproteobacteria bacterium | reverse complement strand
CGTCGAAAAGGGAGTTGCTGTTCCATGAAATGACGCTCCTTGAGCACTTCCCAACCAAGTGCGTCAATGAATACGACTATGGAAATCTTTGCTGACTTGCTATCACTCATCTGGCTTTTCGCCCCTGTTTGGTTTATGAAAATCGTTGAGCGTGAGAGTTTCTTTCCCCCTCAGGTCAGGGCGTTGAGAGCACCCTGCTCATCGTCGAAAATCTGGAATACCGTGTGCAAGCGCGTAAGCTCAATGAGGGCTCGCACAGTCGCTCCCATGCGTATAAGGTAGACATCCCCATCTTTTTTGCGCGCGGCCTGCAAACTACTGACCAATACGGCCAGTCCGCTGGAATCCATATATTCAGTATCAGCAAGATCGATAATCAGCTTGCCGCTGCCAGCGCCAATGATCTCCTTGAGGACAGCCCTTGCATCCGCGGCATTCGCCATCATGAGTTTTTCCGGAAACTTGACGATGTCAACGCCGCTTGAGGTGCGTTTTTCCAGGTTCATACTTGTTTCTCCTGAGATTAGATGAAGTCTATTATGCAGGTGATATATCCGTCGATAATTATGTCATTCAAAGCCTGCGTGTGAGTGTAAGTATATTCTCATCTCCTTGTCTTGCATAACTCACACTACCAGTCCACTCGTGGATGATGTGCCAGCCGCGTCCCGACTCTGCATCGACACCCGAAAGCACGGGAGATTCCAGGAGGTGCAGGGGCAAGGGCTTGCCCTCATCCCGGATCTCGATTGTCACGAAGTCCTGATGACGGCGCCATTGTAGAGTGATCGGATATCCCTCTTCTCCCGCATAGGCATGTTTAATGCAGTTGTTGACCGCCTCTATCGCCGCGCTAGTGAACTGGAACGCGCTCAATTCGCCGAATCCCACATCCTTGCAAAGGTCCATCAACTGCTGCTGCAGTTGAACCACTTCTCTGGGGTTGCTGTGCAGATTGAAGCGCATTTGGGTATCATTGTGGTTCATCGAAGGATACGGCATTTGACTGCTGAGCCAATTGTACGAGGAGATTGTGCTCCTTGCTCCAGTGTTGCTGGTGGCGTGCGTCATCGATCAGCCAGCCCAGGTCGGCTGCACTATGGCTGATGAAGCTGCCATCGGGCTTGATGCAGTGACCATGGCTGACGATGAGTTCCTCTATGCGTGCCACACTGGAAATCCTGGTGTAACTGTCGATCAGGCATTCACGAATCTCTGCGCAGGGGTGGATCACTGATCCGGGTCCTATCACTGCCGGACCCTTGATCAAACAGTCATCACCGATATCGCAGCTCCCACCTATATAGACCGGGCCATCAATATCAATA
>JADWMH010000083.1 GCA_015767355.1 Gammaproteobacteria bacterium | reverse complement strand
GCGCTCGCAATGACAAAGTTCTTGACGTACTGTACTCGCTTGACGAATAAATCAATATGAACCAACTTTTGATATGACTACTTTTACACTGATCTTTCTATTGGCGCTGTTTGCCACCACGGCAACCCAATTGTGGCTCTCTATACGCCAGGTCCGGCATGTGCGGGGGCATCGATCCACAGTCCCTTCCGCCTTTGCTGACAAAGTGGCTCTCGCCGAGCATCAAAAAGCCGCAGATTATACGGTCGCCAAACAGCGCTTCGGCTGGATTGAATCCGCTGTGGGCATCGTTATACTGCTGGCGTGGACGCTGGGCGGCGGGCTCAGCTGGATTGATCAGTTGTGGCGCAGTGTTGGTTACAGCGATCTGCTCACCGGAACCGCGGTGATCGTCTCGGTGATGCTGATTTCGTCGGCAATCGATATCCCTGCTTCGCTCTATCGCACCTTTGTGCTTGAAGCGCATTTCGGTTTCAACCAATCCACTCCCGCTGTTTTCGTCACTGATATGCTCAAGGGAGTGCTGTTGGGGTTGCTCATCGGCGTGCCTGTGGTGATGTTGATACTGTGGCTGATGGAGTCCGCCGGACAGTGGTGGTGGCTCTATGCATGGCTGGCAATGACGCTGTTTACACTGCTGCTGAGCTGGGCATTCCCCAAGTTTATTGCGCCGCTGTTCAACAAGTTCAAGCCACTGGAGCAGGGGGAGATGCTGCAGCGTATCGAGGCCTTGCTGCAGCGCAGCGGCTTCAACTCCCAGGGTGTCTTTGTGATGGATGGTTCACGTCGTTCCAGCCACGGCAATGCCTACTTCACGGGTTTTGGGAAAAGCAAGCGCATCGTTTTTTTCGATACGCTGTTGAAGCAGTTGACGCCCCCGCAGGTTGAAGCCGTGCTTGCCCATGAGTTGGGGCATTTCAAACACAAACATATTGTCAAGGGAATGCTGCTGTCGACCGGGATGATGCTGATCGGTTTTGCGACTCTCGCCTGGTTGATGCAACAGCCCTGGTTCTATGCAGGTCTGGGTGTTGAAAAGCCATCGATCTACATGGCGTTGATACTTTTCCTGATGGTCAGTCCGGCATTTACCTTCTTCATGACGCCGCTGATGTCGTGGGTGTCACGCAGGCATGAGTTCGAAGCGGATGCCTTTGCCGTGGAGCAGACAGGCTCCGCGGAGTTGAGCAGCGCGCTGGTGGGACTCTTCAAGGAGAATGCTGGCACCCTGACGCCGGATCCGCTGCACTCCGCCTTTCATGACTCGCATCCGCCCGCGGCGATACGCATTGCGCATCTTTCGCAAGTTCATCAGAATTAGAATCCTTGATTCACTAAAATGCTTGCAAATGAGTCAAGTTATAAAAGAATCTCTCGCTAAGAACGCAAAGGTTTTTCTTGGCGGTCTTGGCGTCTTTGCGAGAGAAAATGTTTTTTTCATGCCTTGTCAGTCTGAGACCTGATCTCACTAGGCCCTACCTCACTAAGACATTTTTTAACCACGGAAAACACGGACGACACGGAATAATATCGGTTGCTTTTTCAGTGTGTTCCGTGTGTTCTGTGGTTCATCTCTTTCTGAATCCTACAGCTCATCAGAGGCAAACTCGGCGAGGCGTGAGCGCTCTCCGCTGATCAGGGTGATGTGGCCCGAGTGTTCCCAGTTCTTGAACTTATCGACCACGTAGGTGAGGCCGGATGTAGTCTCCGTCAGGTAGGGAGTGTCGATCTGGGCGATGTTGCCGAGACACACGATCTTGGTGCCGGGGCCTGCGCGCGTGACCAGGGTTTTCATCTGTTTCGCCGTCAGGTTTTGCGCTTCGTCAAGGATGATGTATTTATTCAGGAAGGTGCGCCCGCGCATGAAGTTGATGGAGTGAATGCGAATGCGCGACTGCAGCAGGTCATCTGTTGCAGCGCGCCCCCACTCTCCGCCGCCTTCGGTTTTGGTGAGCACTTCGAGATTGTCCATCAATGCGCCCATCCAGGGTGTCATCTTCTCCTCCTCGGTGCCGGGGAGAAAGCCGATGTCATCGCCCACGGGAACGGTGACGCGGGTCATGATGATCTCGCTGTAGAGGCCGTGGTCAAGCACCTGTGTTAATCCCGCCGCCAGCGTCAGCAGGGTCTTTCCGGTTCCGGCGACGCCCAGCAACGAGACGAAGTCGAGGTCAGGATCCATGAGCATGTTCAGCGCAAAATTCTGTTCACGGTTGCGCGCCATGATGCCCCACACCGAGTGGCTGGCATTGCGATGGTCAGTCGCCAGCTCGATGGTGGCATGATCATCATTGACCTGACGCACAATGGCTTCAAACCCTGAATATTCATCATCATAAAAGAGTGACTGCCCATGATGCCAGTTTTTGGTTTCAGGGCCGGAGATACGGTAGAAGGTGTGCTCATCCTGCTGCCATGAATCGACATCCTTGCTGTGTCTCTCCCAGAAATCTGCTGGCAGGGCGGTAAACCCCTTGTAGAGCAGATCCACGTCATCCAGCACCCGGTCGTTGCTGTAGTCCTCGGCATTGAGACCGACAATTGCGGCCTTGATGCGCAGGTTGATATCTTTTGAAACCAGGGTGACCGGCTCCTGATGCTGTTTCTGCAGGGCGAGGGCGGTGCCCAGGATATTGTTATCCGCAATATTCCCGGGCAGGGAGGAGGGCAGCGACGGCGGCAGTTCGCTGGTCTGGAAAAAGAGCCGTCCTGAAATGCGGTGCTCCTCGTCCTGGTCATTGCTGCCCCATCCCGGCAATTCGAGTCCCTGTTCGATCTCTTCCCTGCTTGCATCGATGATCAGGTCATCGAGAAATCGACTCACCTGGCGTACATTGCGCGCCACCTCAGAGGTGCCTTTTTTTGCATGATCCAGCTCTTCAAGCACCATCATGGGGATGAAGATATGATGCTCCTGAAAACGGAATATTGCGCTGGGATCGTGCATCAGCACGTTGGTATCCAACACGAAGAGGCGTTTGGTATCATCCATTGTTGTCAGCCTGTTGCCGTGGTTTTATTGATAGCTTTGACGGCTTCGAGAACCTCGTCGGCATGTCCCTTGACTTTCACCTTGCGCCACTCCTGAAACAGTTTGCCGTCGCGATCGATTAGAAAGGTGCTGCGTTCGATGCCCATAACCTGTTTGCCATACATGTTCTTCATCTTGATGACGTCGAAGAGATTGCACAACTCTTCATCCGTGTCAGAAATCAGTTCGAATGGGAACTCCTGCTTCGACTTGAAATTCTCCTGCCGCTTGAGGCTGTCTCTGGATGCGCCCAGTATGAAGCAGGATTGGCGGCGAAACTTGTTGATGGCGGCGCTGAAATCCCTCCCCTCCTGCGTACAGCCGGGGGTGCTCGCCCGCGGATAAAAATAGATGACCAGCGGCTTGCCAACATAGTCACTCAGATTGACATGCCTGTCCGTGGTGATATGAAGTTCGATATCCGGAATTTTTTTACCGATGGCAACTGTTTGAGTCATAACGCTTCTCTCTATCTATAATGATTGATGCGCTTCGTTCCTCAGCAGCATCCTATGCCGGTAGTGCGGTTCTTCCGTGGTTAAATCGGCTCCAGCACCGCATCAAGATTCAAATTGTCGCAAAAATCCATGAACTCCTCCCGCAGGGAGGAGATCTGGACTTCAGAGGGTACGCCTATTTGTAAACTGACGGTAAACATTGGCGTTCCAGTATGTGGAGCAGCATAGCTGGATGTATGCAACTCTTCGATATTGATGTGATGTTGTGAAAAAAAACTGGCGAGGTGATGAACGATCCCCGGATGATCCAGGGCGAACACTTCGACACTATAGGGGCGTATTTTTTTGTCGGCAACACGGATGTCCGTGCGTTTGCAATGGATGGTCAAGCCGAGCCTCGACTCCAGGTCGGGCAGCATGGTCTCAAGCATTGCAATTTGGTTCCATGCGCCTTCAACCAGCATTTGAACGGCAAACTCTCCGCCCATGACCGTCATGCGGCTGTCATTGATGTTGAGCTCCAGATCATAGACCGCTCTGGTGAGGCGATCAACGATCCCTGTCTGGTCTTTGCCGATGGCGGATAATACGAGTTGACTCTGTTTTGCTGGCACGAAAGTTTCCCGGAATTCTGTTTTGTTGAAGTGTACACAGTTCAACGCGTGAACGCATCCAAATATGGATGCGTTGATGGAATTCAGCGGGCCTCATGGTCGTCGGTCTTCATGCGTGGAAATATGCTATTCTAAAATTCAGGATTGAATCTCATTGCAAAGGAGTTGCATATGTCATCACACACCCCTGTTTCCATTCTCCCTCTGCTTTTTTCTGCGCTTGCTGCGCACAAACCAGTTCATGCAACCGAGATATACCGCTGTGTTAGTGACAGTGGCGCCATCTCTTTTTCCGACAGATCCTGCCGACAGGTTGCACAGCAGAAGATCACGGTTGAGCCAATGCCCATCGTCGGCTGGGAGAAAGTCGAGGCGGTTCCGCGCAGGAAGAGTTCCAGGAGACAAAAGCGCACTCGCCAGAGCGATGCAAAAAAGCTGGCGGACAACACCTCAAAGTGCGACAAAACAAGGAGTCAAATTGAAAAGATCAATAGCAAGCTCAGGGCTGGTTACACGCTGAAAGCCGGGGAGCGTCTGAACGAACGCCTGCGGGAGCTGGAAAGATTCCGTTTCAGAAACTGCCGCTGATCTTCTTCCTCTCCCAATGGGAGAGGACCGGGGTGAGGGTCTACGAAAAGTATTTGTGCCACTCTCTGCTGCTGTCGCCGAATACCAGGAAGTAGGGATTCAGCAGGGAGTCTTTGCAGTTGTATCTGAGCGGCTCGCCATTGGTCTCGGTGACCATGCCGCCGGCAGCCTCGACCACTGCCTGCGCCGCTCCGGTGTCCCATTCCGAGGTGGGGCCAATGCGCGGGTAGATGTCTGCCTTGCCCTCGGCAACCAGGCAGAGTTTCAGCGAGCTTCCCATGGAGAGCATTTCGTGTGCTCCAACCTCAGCAAGAAAACGCTTCAGGCTCTCCCCGGCATGAGAACGGCTGCCGGCGACGCGCAGCGGTGTTTGCGCCTTGCTGCTGGCAGTGATCCCGCTGATCTCTCCATCTCGTTCGACGAAGGCGCCTTCACTAACTGTGCCGAAGTAATTCGTATCCTTGACCGGCACGTAGACTACCCCCATGACGGGTTTGTGATCGTCGATGAGGGCGATATTGACAGTGAATTCACCATTCTTATTGACGAATTCTTTGGTGCCGTCGAGGGGGTCGATGAGCCAGTATCTGCTCCAGCTGCTGCGGGTTTCAAACGGAATTTTTGTTGACTCTTCAGAGAGAACCGGTATCTCCGGGGTCAGCTTCTGCAACGCATCGACAATGATGTTGTGCGCAGCAAGGTCAGCCTCGGTTAGCGGAGAGCTGTCCTCCTTGGTATAGACATCGAAATCCTGCTGGTAGATTTCAAGAATGGCGGCGCCCGCCTGTTTAGCGATGTTATTGATTTCGTTGATGTCGATTGCTTGTTTCATGTTTTCAATCCAAGTAACAGTGTTGCGATGGCTCTTGCATCGGTTAGGTCAGGGTGGCGCAGCAGTTTATCAAGATTGGCCAGCTTCCATGGAACAATTTCAAGCTGCTCAGGCTCATCTCCTTCGAGGCGCGAGGGAGTCAGGCCGGTTGCGACGACAGCATGGGATGCGTGACAGATATATCCGGGTGCGATATCGAGTTTATGCAGATAGCGCAGCTGCGCCGCAGCGTAGCCGGTCTCCTCCTGCAGCTCGCGGTTGGCGGCGTCGAGCGGCTGCTCACCGGTGTCAACCATCCCCTTTGGCAGTGACAGCTCGTAACGCTCATTGGCTGCTGCATATTCCCGTATCAGCAGGATGGTGTCATCATCGAGAAAAGGGAGGATAATCACCGAATCCTGGCGGGTTCCCATGAGGCGCTCGTAGCTGCGCGTGGCGCCATTGGGAAAGGTGATGTCCATCTCTTCGATACGAAAGATGCGGCTCTGTGCGATTTTACGGTTTGCCGTCACGACAGGCTGTTGGCGCATATCAATTCAACATTGAGTAAAAATTGTGAGCGACTTTAGTGTGAAACCCGCCAATGATCAAGAGCAACTGATCGACTGGCAGCAGATCGATGATGTCTTTCTGGATATGGACGGCACCCTGCTGGATCTGCATTTTGACAACCACTTCTGGTTGGAATATCTGCCCGAACACTATGCGTCATTGCATGGAATCTCATTCGATGCAGCCAAACAACATCTGTTGGCGATGTATGCCGTGCATGTGGGTACGCTCAAGTGGTACTGCATCGATCACTGGAGCGAAGAGCTGGGGGTGGATATCCTGAGCCTGAAAGAGGAGCTTGAGCATCTGATCCAGCTGCATCCCCATGTGGATGAATTTCTGCACATGCTGCAGGCGATGGACAAGCGTATTACACTGCTGACAAATGCACACCCGAAAACCCTGGCGTTCAAACTGCAGCGCATCCCTCTGGCGCACCGATTTGACTCTCTCATCACCTCACACGAGGTGGGGCTGCCCAAGGAGAATCCGGCATTCTGGGAGAAGCTGCAGAAGCGGCATCATTTTGATGCGCAAAAAACGCTGTTTGTCGATGACAGTCTGGCGGTGCTTCACTCCGCTGAAAATTATGGGATTCACAGGGTTGTTGCGATCACTGCGCCGGACAGTACGCAGCAGCACAAAGAGATCGAAGGATTTATTGCAATACGGGACTTTTCGGAGTTGATGTAATAATACACAATGTTAGAAAAAATCTGTGGGAAAGGGTAGAGTGGCATCGCAATCGGGGCCAGAAGACCGCTCCCACAACGTGTGCCGATGTATGATGTAGGAGCGGTCATCTGACCGCGATACAGGCATCGCTACGGTATTATTCCCACATCATTTTATCTTTGAGACGTTAATGGCTACTCTCCTCACTCTGCGCGACATGACATTGGGCTATAGCGGACCGTTGCTGCTCGATGGTGTGGATCTGACCATCCGTAAAGGTGAACGCGTCACCCTGATCGGACGCAACGGCGAGGGCAAGTCGACCCTGCTGAAGGTGATCGCCGGATTGATCCAGGCGGACAGCGGCGAGCGCCAGGTTGTGCAGAATGCTGTCATCGCCTATATGCCCCAGGATATCCCCGGCGACCTGCATGGCACGGTGTTCGAGATTGTCTCCCAGGGACTGGAAGGTCTTGCAGATGTGATTCTTGCCTACCACAAGGCGACCCTGATGGTGATGGAAGATCCCGGCGAAAAGAATCTCGACTATCTGGCCAGGGCCCAGCAGGCGCTGGAGGATGCCGACGGCTGGCAGCTTGAACAGCAGGTTGAAACGACATTGTCGCGACTGTCACTCGAGAGTGAGCAGGAGACGCCATTCAGCGCGCTTTCAGGCGGACTCAAGCGGCGTGTGCTGCTGGCGCGGGAACTGGTTAAAAAACCACAGCTGCTGCTGCTTGACGAGCCAACAAACCATCTCGATATCGAGAGCATCCAGTGGCTTGAACAGTTCCTCAAAAGCTGGAGCGGCAGCCTGCTGTTCATCACCCATGATCGCGCTTTTATGCAGAACCTGGCGACCCGCATCCTCGAACTCGATCGCGGCAACCTGACCGACTGGCCGGGGGATTATCAGAACTATCTGCGCCGGCGCGAAGAGCGCGCAAATGCGGAGGCGAAGGAGAATGAACGTTTCGACAAGCGTCTCTCACAGGAGGAGGTGTGGATCCGCCAGGGGGTCAAGGCGCGGCGCACCCGCAACGAGGGCAGGGTGCGTCAGCTTGAGGCAATGCGTGAAAAGTTCCGTCAACGCAGAAGCGTCCAGGGCAAGGTCAGGATCAATATGCAGCAGGCCGAGCGCTCCGGAAAGCTGGTGGCCGAAGTTGATAATGTCAGCTACAGCTGGGATGGCGAGCCGGTCATCCGGGGCTTCTCCACCACCATCATGCGTGGCGACAAGATCGGCATCATCGGTCCCAACGGCTGTGGAAAATCGACGCTGCTGAATCTGCTGTTGGGAAAACTCGAACCACAGAGTGGAACCATCAAAACAGGCACCGGACTCGAGGTGGCCTATTTTGATCAGCTTCGAGCCTCCCTGGATCTTGACAAGACAGTCCAGGAGAATGTCGGCGAGGGTTCCGATCGCGTCGAGGTCAATGGAAGCAGTCGTCATATCATCTCCTACCTGCAGGACTTTTTGTTTGCTCCCGACCGGGTGCGCCAACCGCTCAATTCACTCTCCGGAGGGGAGCGCAACCGGGTTCTGCTTGCCAAGCTTTTTACCCGTCCGGCAAATCTGCTGGTGCTCGATGAGCCGACCAATGACCTGGATGTGGAGACCCTGGAGCTGCTGGAGGAGCTGCTGATCAATTTCGAAGGGACAGTGCTGCTGGTGAGCCACGACCGCGCCTTCCTGGATAACGTGGTAACCTCGACATATGTCTTCACCGGCGATGGAAATATCGACGAAGCGGTCGGTGGATACCAGGACTGGCTGCGTGAACAGCGTACGGCAGCGGGCATTGAAGTCACTGAAAAGATCGCCAGCAAGCCGCTCGTGAAACGTCAGAAGAGTGATGTTGATACAGAAATCAGCTATAAGGTACAGCGCGAATTAGAGAAATTAACCAAGCAAATAGAAGAACTTGAGAGTACTATTGAGAATATACATGAGAAGTTG
>JADWMH010000082.1 GCA_015767355.1 Gammaproteobacteria bacterium | reverse complement strand
ATAATAGTCAATTTACTGATTTATGAACGAAAAACCGTGACACAGCAATCCACAGCAGTTACTGAAAACATTAAGATTGAGCCGGGTGACCTTGAGCTCAACAGTGACAGCACTGCTGTAACAGAGGCGCAGCAAGACTCCGACTCGGGAGAGACTCTGGGGACATGGACTTTTGGCCCTGTTAAAGTAAAACCGCCTGCCCCACAGAAACCCAGAAAGCCTGACCGCAGTACAGAGACGCTGCTGCGCAACACGGCACGCGCCAACCTCGAACTGACTGCGCTGGCTGACAATAAAGCCAACATCATGATCTCACTGAATGGCTTTATTCTGACCGTGGGGATCACAGGCGGAGGCTTCGCTATCAAACATACTCCCGATCTGGTTTATCCCTTTTCGGTCATCCTGTTGACAGCGCTCACATCAATATTTCTCGCTATCAAAGCAGTGCGCCCAAAACTCAACATGCAACATGACACTGTCGAGGACCTACGCCAGGATCGTTCCAGCGTCGCCTATTTTATTCACTGTGCCAACCTCACCTCTGACGAATATGTGGATGAGATGCAGCGTGTAGTAACAACAGATTTTCAAACGGTTCAGACGCATATCACACGCCATCTTTATGGGCTGGGATATGGTCTGAAAAACAAATTCAAATGGCTCAGCTGGTCCTATCTTGTATTCTCCTTCGGACAAGTTCTCAGCGTGTTGACCTTCCTCGGCGTAATGATCTTCAAGGGATAAAGCACCCGGCAGGCTTCTCAGGCGCCTACTATATCGATTTCGGCAACAAGACCCATATGGAGCCATCTCCTGCGGCGGGGGCAGCGACAAGTGGATAGATGGCAGTTGGCTAAAGCATAATCAAGTTAGTAAGTTCTCAATAACCCCGTGCATGGAATGAATATTGTTACCGTCATTGCTAACTATTAACTATATTTCGCTATCAACTATCTTTTCTTGTCTTACTGCACACTGCCAACTGACGACTGCAAACTTCTTTTTTCTTATTTTGATCTGCTCTTGACATATTTTCTACCCTTTCGATCCATCAGGGCGAGTTTGGTATCTGAGATACCAATGATTTTATCAACGATTGTCGTACCACTCTCAACCGCTGATTCAGGTTCGGTTTTAATGAGCTTGTTATACAGCACACCATCTTTGATCCACCACTCTCCCTCGATTTTCATCAGCAATTCGGATCGATCCGTGCTCATATAGATTTTTCCTTCATACCCTCCGTCTTTCCTGAAGGTCGTCACACCAAAGGGGGTTTCACCTTTGCACCAGGTGCCAACGATTTTCTGTTTCAGCAGATCGTCGCTAACTTTCCCGGTTTCCGAGACTGCAGCAGAGGGAACAAAACATAACCCTCCTATGAGTAGCGCCAGTAGTATCTTTTTCATCGATTCGTCTCCGAAGTGGAAGTAGATTTGTAGTAGTTATGTAGTAGTTATGTAGTAGTTATGTTTTTAAGGAACGCATCGATCAATATGTCATGATTCTTCGTTCCCACGCTCCTGCTATTAAGACTAGACTAACGTCGAAAAGGTTCAACCATGTATATATTGACAAAATTATCATACTATTTGAGTGGGAATAAGCCGCTGTTGCGATAAATACACCATAATAGCCAGGAAATTTATCCTGATTCTTTACCTTTGATTGATTCCACTCCTTCGTGAATGCTCTCTTTGGTCTTATTCCAGGCTTCAGCTGATTTCTGTTTGGTTTGATACCACACTTTTCCCGATGCCCGGCGTGCGGTATCCCAGTTATCTGCCGTTGATTCAGAGATTGCGTGACCGACCGCAGTGGCGGCGCCGCGCACTTCATTCCCCGCTTTGGACCAGTGACTCTTACGCTGCTCAATCACCAGGATAGAGACAGCGACCAGAATAGTGGCGGCAACAAGGCCTTTTTTAATCACGACAGTTTTCCGTTTTCATGTAGAGATGGGGAATTATCAAAGTAGTCCATTGTATACCTTCCCCCAACATCTGCTGCATAATAGGAGTCGTGGTGATATTTTTCGACTATATCAAGGAATCCTGTAATGCAAAATGGCCCAAGAGAGATCGTCAATCCCTTCCGTCCTATCCCGTTGGATGTTCCCGAGGGGATGGCTCCCAACGAGTTCTTCAACAGCACGGAGAATCTCAACGATCTGGAGAACAACAACGGTCTATTGAGAAACCCCGAGAACCTGCTGCTCTATCGCAAGGCGCTGGGACACAGCAACCTGTTCGATACATCCATCATCTTCAACACATCCCGATGTATCCTTGATCCACTCGGACGGCCTGTGCGCCGCACCCAGGTGCCGCAAAATACCAGGCATGTGTGGAACCGCATGAACCAGATCATCATCGACTACATGCTCGAGGCATTTCCTGATCAGGAAGAGACGCTTATCCTTGCCGGAGAGGCGAGTCTCGACGCCACCTGGCCGCTGACCTCTCCCGGTGTTCCCAGCATCCGCATGCTGCATAACCACTTTATCGCCTTCGACAAGCAGGAGCTGCGCAAGGCAGCGATCGCCGACCCGAACAACCCCAACCTGACGGATGGTGGTCAGCACAGTCTTTTCCAATCCTATATGAGTGAGACCTTTAGAGAATTTTTTGCCAGCCTTGGGCTTAAGATACTCAAAATCGTTGATGATGACGACTCCAGAATCGAACTGACCGGCTACCCCAACGGGCTGCCAAGTTGGGAAATCTGCGGAGGAAGTTCCTCCCTGAAATCAATCCGCTTCTGGAGAGAGTACGACACGATTCTGAAGGGATTCATCGATTTTTACCGCACTTTTTTCACGCAGGTCTCGACACGCAATGCGCCGATGCCGAAAGATGCCCGCTTTCCTGTCCAGATCGAGGATCACCTGCTCTACAACAACGACTTCCTGGCAACGGCCAAAAAAGTAAGGAACCACTGCATCAGAGATGCCAAGTATGCCAACGCCATTCGCTGGCAGCCCGCCTTCAAACAACTCATCTACCGCAACGACAACGGCAAGTTGATCGTCACCATCAGCCAGAACTCCATCGGCAACGCCATCACCGAGCTGCTTGGCGTGGTGGTCAAACGCGCTCCGGATGCCGAAGCCTACGAAAAGGCGGAACCCAGGTTGATCGAGCGGCTGCTGGAAGTCAGGAGGCGTCTGATCAAGGCCGATCTGGGTGAAGGCATCAAGACCAAATACTGGGCTAAAGAGTGATTTTACTCAACAACGATCGCAACACCACCACGCCGTTGATCACCGGCGCCGTCGAATTTGCCGTGATGCTCCGTGACGGCGTGTACGCCGCCAAAAAAGAGGTTTTGTCGCTGCCACAACTTGTGGTTTGGATACTCCCTGCATAAAGCCTTGATTGCATCCGGATCAAAGCCAGGCTCGATGCTGAGCAGATCATTTTCAAAATGGATGCGTGGATGGTCGACTGCCTCCTGAAGCGGCATGCCGACATCGATGATATTGCCAAGTACTTGAAGGATGGCTGTGCGCAACCGGTTTGAGCCGCCGGAACCCAGGCAGGTTTTACGCCCCTGCGGGGAGATCACCAGCGTCGGCGCCATCATCGAAGTCATGCGCCGGTTTGCCGGCCAGCCAAAAAAGCCGTCCGGATTCAGATCCTCCTCACCCAGCATGTTATTCAGCATGACGCCGGTATCAGGGATCATCCGGCCGCAACCTTCGCCATTACTCGCTGTCAGAGCCGCGATGTTGCCGCTGTCATCCATCACGCTGATATGCGTGGTTCCGCGCAGTGCATGGGCATTCGTGGCAATTTTTTCCCGGTATTCATGCAGCAATTTTGCATCGAGCAGTTGATTCAATCCAGCTTCATCGCCCAGATTCATTTGTGCAGCCAGTCGCCCCTCGTTCGTCAGCTTCATTGTTTCGGCGAGCAGATGCAGATGTCGGTATGAGCCGAAAGCGCATCGCTGCGCATCAACCTGCTCCAGCAACTTCAGCGCAAACGCGATCAGGGAACCTCCACAGGAGGGCGCCGGATTGGTCAATACCCGCTGTCGCCGGTAATTCAGAGTGAGCGGCTGCCTCAGCACCACCTCGTAGTCCTTCAAATCCTGCTGCGTCAGCTGTCCACCGCCATGTGTGCAGAGATCGCCGATCAGCTGTGCTATCTCACCCTTGTAAAAGAGATCACTGCCCTCTCTCACCAGGACTTCAAGAAAATCAACGAGGTGCGGCTGCCTTAACGTTTCACCTTCGCCGATGAGTAATCCCGGATTCACTTGACTCTCGAAAACCCGCCTGGCCTCTGGCGTGGCAGTCAGGATTGGTGAAATGATTTGAAAAATGGATGCCTGCAATGCATTCAGCACAACGCCATTGCGAGCAGCCTCTATCGCGGGCCGGGCAAGCTCCCTGATGGGCATGGTGCACAGGTCGTCATGTATCCTGAATACCCCTTTCACAGCGCCGGGCGTGGCAATCGACGCCAAACCGATATGAAATTCCTGGGTCGTTGTACCGAAATCAGCGTGGATCGGATAGAAATCCAGCTTGTCGCCGGGCAGAGGGAACTGCGGCGTCTGTGCAAAAAAATCGTAGATGAGATCGCGGCGGCCCTGTGTGTGCGCCAGCAGAAACCCGCCGCCGCCAAGCGATGCCAGCACCGGCTCGACAACACAGCAGGTGAAAAATGCAGCGATGACGGCATCAAAGGCATTCCCTCCCTCTCTTAACACCAGTTCTGCCGCTGCTGCGGTTTCCCGGTGACCACAAGCGACTGCTCCGCGGGATTTCATGATGAGGGTGACCGGTTTGAGTAACTGAGGAATCTCAATAATAGCAGGATATGAGCATCATACCCTGCAGAACAAACTATACTGAGATTGTAATCGAATAGATGCCGAGGTCATTGCCATGATGCGATATTTTCTATCACTGCTGTTATTGATTGCCGTTTCATCCACAGCCAGGGCGGATGATCGTGATCCCTATACTGATGCACGCCAGCGCATGGTGGCGGAAATCGTCGATGACGTGGTGGAGACAGCCTCGCAACTGGGAAGAGATCGACTCAATCCACATGTACTGGACGCCCTGAGAAGCGTAAAGCGGCATGAGTTCGTTCCGCCGGAAAACCGCAGGCGCGCCTACAAAAACCGCCCACTGCCCATCGGCCATGGTCAGACGATCTCACAGCCCTATATGGTGGCTATCATGACAGACCTGCTGGATCTTGATCCCGGCGACAAGGTGCTGGAAATCGGCACCGGATCGGGCTACCAGGCCGCCATTCTTGCTGAGCTGGTCGACAGGGTCTATACCATAGAGATTGTTGCTCCGCTTGGAAAGGAAGCCGGGAAGCGGCTCAAACGACTCCACTACGACAACGTGGATGTGCGGATTGGAGACGGCTATTACGGATGGAAGCAGCAGTCACCTTTCGATGCGATCATTGTCACTGCCGCCGGGAGTCACATTCCGCCGCCGCTGATCAGACAGCTCAAACCCGGCGGACGCATGGTGGTTCCCGTGGGTTCCAGATTCATGACCCAGGAGTTGCTTTTGGTAGAGAAGAACGCCGAAGGTGACGTCACCACACGCCAGCTGCTGCCGGTCATTTTCGTTCCCCTGACAGGGAGTCATTAGGGGGCTCCACACCATCGTTCGCATGGCAAACGGCACATAGGATGTGTTGAGGAACAAAGCGCATCATTCGCGATCGATGCGCTTCGCAAGCTCAGCACATCCTATGAGAATGACAAAGCATTATACTAATTAATTTCTTATATAACAATATATTATCGAATATTTAATGAAACAGCATCAATATCTCCTGTTTCTCTCAATCGCCCTGCTGTCACTTGCTGCGCTTGGCTATGAGATTCTGTTGATGCGGCTCTTCTCGATCATCCAGTGGCATCACTTTGCCTACATGATCATCAGCCTGGCATTGCTCGGCTATGGCGCCAGCGGCGCTGTCATCACTATTTTTCAGAGAGGACTTAACAGGCGTTTTGCTGTTTTATTCACCGCTGCCATTGCACTCTTCGGCATCTCCGCCATCGCCTCCTTTCTGCTCGTACAGCAGCTGCCGTTCAATGCAGAGGAGGTGATGTGGGATTGGCGACAGCCGGGATGGCTGCTGTTGATGTACCTGCTGCTGGCGATCCCCTTTCTGTTTGCCGCCAGTGCGATTGCACTGGCTCTGAGCCACTACAGCGATATGATCAGCAAGATCTACGCTTATGATCTTATCGGCGCAGGTCTCGGTGGTGCATGCATCATCCTGCTCCTGTTTAAATTCATGCCATTCGAGGTGCTGGCCTGGATTGGCGTATTCGCCCTTATGGCAACGCTGCTCGCAGCCATTGCGCTGCATTCAGCCGCCGCCTGGCGCGTTGCCCTGCTCTCTATCCTGCCTGCAATAGCCATGATCTGGATTGCGCTGCACAGTGCAGCGCTGATCTCTCCCTACAAAGAGTTGTCACAAACACTGCGTATTCCCGGTACAGAGGTCGTTGCACAGCGATCCTCACCGCTGGGTCTGCTGGAGATCGTGGAGAGCCGGCAGACTCCTTTTCGCCATGCTCCGGGACTGAGCCTCAAGGCCGAACGCGAACCACCTCCCCAGGTGGGCATATTCACCGATGGCGGCAATATGAGCGTCATCACCCGTGATGCCGGCATGTCGGATGCGTTTGCCTATCTTGACCAGATCACCTCCGCCCTCCCCTATCATCTGCGCAAACTGCAGCAGGTGCTGATTCTCGGAGCCGGAGGCGGCGCCGATGTGCAGCAGGCGCGTTATCACCAGATCCCTCAGATCACTGCTGTGGAGCTGAACCCGCAGATCGTGGAGCTGATGCGCAGCGATTATGCGGAGTTCTCCGGGCATCTCTACCAGCAGAGTGATGTCGAGGTGCATGTCGAGGAGGCGCGCGGTTTTATTACGGACTCCTCACAACACTATGACCTGATACAGGTGGCGCTGATGGATGCCTTTGGCGCATCCACTGCCGGGCTCTACGCCCTGAATGAGAGCTATCTCTACACGCTCGAGGCCTTCAAAACCTATCTGCAGCATCTTGAGTCCGATGGTTATCTCTCCGTCAGCCGCTGGATCAAGCTGCCGCCGCGCGACACCCTGAAACTGATGGCGACAGCCATTCAGGCGCTCAAAGAGTCAGGAGTGGAACACCCCGCGCAGCAACTCGTGCTCATCAGAGGCTGGCAGACCAGCACGCTGCTGATAAAAAATGGCGCTTTCACAAGCAGCGAGATCGATGCCGTCAAAGCCTTCTGCAAAACGCTTGGCTTCGATGCCGCCTGGTATCCCGGTATGCAGGCCGGTGAAGCCAACCGTTTCAACCAGCTGCGGCAACCCTGGTTTTATCAGTCGGCAGTTTTCCTGCTGGGCGACAACGCCGAACAGTTCATGGATGACTATAAATTCGACCTGCGGCCATCGACCGATGACCGCCCCTATTTTTTCCACTTTTTCAAGTGGAGCATACTGCCGGAGATACTCTCCCTGCAGGGCAAGGGTGGAATGCCGCTGCTCGAACAGGGTTACCTGATATCGGTATCGACACTGCTGCAGGCCCTGTTTGCCAGCCTGCTGCTGATCATCCTGCCGCTGTTGTTTCTCAAACGCAGGGAGGCGCCCGCGCCGCAAACCATCAGGCGCAGCAGTGTACTGATCTACTTTTTCGCCATCGGCCTGGCCTTCCTCTTTATCGAAATCGCCTTTATCCAGAAGATGACGCTGCTGCTGCACCATCCGCTCTATTCCGCAGCCACGGTCATGACAGGCTTTCTGATCTTTGCCGGCCTCGGCAGTCTCTTCAGCCAGCGCCTGGTGAATCGGGGAGATGTTCGCCGGGGTGTGGTGTTTGCCGTGGGAGGCATTGCGGTGTTTAGTCTCACCTATCTGCTGTTTTTCAAACATCTGCCTGATGCGCTGCTGTCACTGCCGCTGGCAATCAAGATGCTGTTCGCAATTGTCATGATCGCACCTCTGGCGACCTTGATGGGCATGCCTTTTCCTCTGGCTCTCTCCCACCTGGGGCAGCATGCCCGGCAACTGATCCCCTGGGCATGGGGAATCAACGGCTGCGCCTCCGTCATCAGTGCAATACTCGCTACCCTGCTCGCCATCCACGGCGGATTTTCAATGGTCGTTACACTGGCAGTCTTGCTATACTTGTTGGCCGCCTTGAGTTTTCCACTTGCCACTTCAAGAGAATAATCGATGATGATCAAAAAAAGTCTCTACCTGCTCGCTGTTGCGACTCTTTCACCGGGACTGCTCTCCTGCAGCAAATCAGGCCCTGTGGAAAATGCCGCCAAAGAGCTGTGTGAATGTTTAAAACCGGTGTTCTCGGATATGGAGAAGTTTTCCCAGGCGCTGGAGTCGGGAGACAAATCAGCAATGGAGAAGATCGCCAGGGCCGCTGGAGAAGTGGGAGAACAATCCACGAACTGTATGCAGTCGCTCCAGGAGCGCTATCCTGAAATCGGAGATGACATGAACCTGCAGACCCAGGTCACGGTTCGCATCAAGGAGCTCTGCCCTCCCCCGGAGATATTTGGCGCGATACCGCATTAGTGGTGGAAGATTGCTTCAACCATAATAATTGGAAGCTATTAATCACTCTTGGCATTGTTCGAATCTCTTATAGGATGCACTGAGCTTGCGAAGCTTCCGCGTCCTGCTCACGCCCCTGACCTTC
>JADWMH010000010.1:7195-21111 GCA_015767355.1 Gammaproteobacteria bacterium | reverse complement strand
GTGTATTTAAGTGGTTATGATGATGTCTGGCAACTTATCAAAAACCCCATGTGATGTTCGAGGATATATTATGATGCGCTTCGCAAGCTCAACACATCCTATGAACTGGGTGTTATTTCGAAATTACGATGTATGGAGTGAATGAAAAAACCATGGAGTGGGGCAAGTTAGATTGTCACTCTCAGGTGGAGCCAATTCAGTTTAGCGATTGGCGATGAAGTGATGGAACAAATCCGGATCGAGCGCCTTGAGTTCAGCGCGCAGGCGCATAGACTCTGATCCCAGCCTATCCTTTTCCTGTTGCAGGGCAAAAAGCAGACGGTAATCCGCAGGCGTCTCTGCAGCAGGAGAGGGAAGCGAGCCGCTGAGGCCAGGGCGGATGGTCAGCAGCCAGGCGGGAAACAGGCGGGTTTCCAGTTCTGGCTCCAGATTCTGAAACAACTCCCAGGCGCGAATCAGGTCGACTGTGGCGTCAGATTGCGCCGGATCTGCCTGCCCGGGGAAGCGCCAACACAATTCAAAACGGTCCAGCAATGCGTCCGCGGGCTTTTGCAACTGGTCGCAGGCGCGTGCGTGGCGCTGCATCAATATAGCGTGGCTGCGCCAATCGGGTTCGGTCTCCACAGCTTCGATCACTGCCATCAAATCCAGGTTGCGCAATGCAGTGTAACTGCGGTGGAGTTCCGGTCGCTGCGGATCGAAATTGTGATCTGCCAGCGCATCGCCAAGACGCCGCCACAAAGGTTCCATAAAGGGACGGCTCTCCCTGCCCAGTATTTCAAATGCCAGGGGCTGAATTTCATCTTGTAGATCGGCAAGCTCCTCTTCGGGATCCGTAATCGGGAGATCCTGCTGTTGCATTGCATCGAGCAGCAGTTCCAGCTTGCCGAGCCGGGGCTGACCGGGATCGGTATGATGAAGCTTCTCCAGCAATTCACCTGCTGCAGCTGCATCCCTCCGCCCCAGGGCCAGGACGATGTCATTGGCCAGGTTGGCGCCGGTGGTGTCCATGAACAGATCCAGCTGGGGCTGCTCTTCGCTCTTGCAGTAGCCTTCGTGGAAGAGGCTGTTGAGAAGATGATCACTGCTGAAACGCAGGGCGGCGCTTTCGCCCCAGGCGTGATACTCAAGAGGCGTTGGCTGTAGTCCCAGGGCGCGGGCGTAAACGACAGTCCGGGTGAGATCCTTGCGGATTTTCGGGAGATCTCCGACCAGTTTCTTATCCAACAGCTTCAGCTTGCCGCTGCGCCACTGTTCGTAGTCGCTGTAGAGCAGATGCCCCTCGGCGAGGAGGAATTCCAGGGGGATGTACTCGCCCTGTTCCAGCAACAGCTGGTCGATCCGGTGTTGGATTTGCGGGTTCATATTAACTTCTCAAGAATCCCGTGTGTTGTTCGAGATTGTATAGGATGCGCTTCGCAAGCTCAGCACATCCTATGCATTGTCATTTCGGGGGGCGAGGAGGCAGCAAGATCTCTCCTGCGTCGAGATGACAGAGTGAGATAACCATGAGTCATCTACAGCAGCACCCTCTCAATCCCCTGCGATTTGACCTCGTCGATAAATCCCTGCTGCCAATTCTCGCCAAGCAGCTGATTGGCCATCTCCATGACGATGTAGTCAGTTTGCAGGCCGGTATCATTGCGGTATTTCATGAGCCCCTGCTGACAGGCAGGGCAGGATGTCAGCAGCTTCACCTGTTGCGGTTGTGCGTGGCTGCTGCCGGTCAGTTCGATGATGCCGCTGCTCAGCTCTTCGCTTTTGCAAAAGCGCAGCTGTGTGGCGATATCCGGCCTCGAGGTGGCCAGCGTCCCTGATTCGCCGCAGCAGCGATCGGAGAGCAATACCTCGCTGCCGGTCAGCTGCTGTGCGACTTTCAGAGGAGCGTGGGTTTTCATGGGAGAGTGGCAGGGGTCGTGGTAGAGATACTTTTTGCCTGTGGCGCCATCGAGAGTGACACCCTTCTCCAGCAGGTATTCATGGATGTCGAGCAGCCGGCAGCCGGGAAAAATCAGCTCGAATTCATACTTCAGCAGTTGGTCCATACAGGTGCCGCAGGAGACCACAACCGTGTTGATATCGAGATAATTGAGGGTGTTGGCGATGCGGTGAAACAGCACCCGGTTTTCGGTGGTGATCTGTTTGCCGCGATCCGCCATGCCGTTGGATGTCTGCGGGTAGCCGCAGCAGAGATAGCCCGGCGGCAGAATTACTTGTGCGCCGTTGTGGTAGAGCATGGCGATTGTAGCCAGGCCGATATCCGAAAACAGGCGCTCCGAACCGCAGCCGGGAAAGTAGAACAGTGCTTCAGTGCTTTCCGCCTGCTGCGGATGGCGAATGATCGGCACCCGGGTTTTATCCTCCAGCTGCAGCGCCTCGCGGAAGCCCTGCCTGGGGAAATCGACCTGTATTGGACGGCGTACGAGCTCGACCAGCTGCGATGTGATCGGAGGGATTTTGGTAGTGGCGGCCGGCAGTCCGGGTTTGAGCAGGCCGGCAGTTTTTGCCAGGCGATGCCCAAGAGTAATGCCTTTGAATCCCCATTTGGCCAGCAGGGTGTGCATCAGGCGGATGAGGGTGGGGTTGGTGGTATTGAGAAACGCCATGGCGGCGGTCACAGCTGGATTGCTGCGCTTTTTGCCGCGCTGTTCGAGGATCTTGCGCATGCGTATGGTGACTTCGCCAAAATCGATATCGACCGGGCAGGGCGTCAGGCACTTGTGGCAGACGGTGCAGTGGTCGGCGACATCATTCATATCCTCGAAGTGGCGCAGCGCAATGCCGCGCCGGGTCTGCTCTTCGTAGAGAAAGGCCTCGATGATAAGCCCCGTGGCCAGGATCTTGTTGCGAGGCGAGTAGAGCAGGTTGGCGCGTGGTATGTGGGTCATGCACACCGGCTTGCATTTGCCGCAGCGCAGGCAGTGTTTGACTTCATCATTGAGCAGCCCCAGCTCGCTCGCCTCAAGGATGATCGCCTCCTGCTGCACCAGCTGCAGGGAGGGTGTGTAGGCATTTTCGAGTCCGGAGCCCGGCATCAGTTTACCGCGGTTGAAGTGCTGTTCGGGATCGACTGAATCTTTATAGGCGGCGAATTGATCCAGTTTCTCCCCGTCAAGGTACTGGATTTTTGTCAGGCCGATGCCATGCTCACCGGAGATCGCGCCATCCAGTGACTTAACCAGTTCCATGATGCGATCGACGATGGCGTCAGCCTGCTGCAGCATGCGGTAGTTGTGTGAATGCACCGGGATGTTGGTGTGTACGTTGCCGTCGCCGGCATGCATGTGCAGCGCCACGAACAGGCGTTCGCTGCGTATCTGCTCATGAATTTTATTGAGCCTGGTGCGCACCGGCTTCATATCCTGGCCGATGAATATCCCGTCCAGGCGGGCTGCTATCTCTTCGCGGTAGGAGTGGCGCAGGTCGCGGCGCAGCAGCAGATCGATGAGGCGGTCATCGGGTTGAATCCGCTCGATCTCGGGATTTGTCAGCAGCGCATGATGCATCGATGCTGGTTCATCCAGCCGTTCAAGGATTTGCTGCCAGCGCCCGCTGGCCTGTACCACGACTTTGGTCGCCGCCCGCTGCTTACTCCTGAGGATAGCGCTGTTCTCTGCGGACTCTTCGTAGGCGGCGATATGCCACAACTCCGGCATTTCTCCCTGCAGGTACTCAAGCACACCCCTCTTGATCGCCAGCTTGTTGCGGATCGACTCCTCGATATTGATGCGTTCGATGCCAAGATTGTAATCGGCCAGGCGCTTCAGCGGAATCACCACGTCCTCGTTGATCTTGAAGGCGTTGGTGTGCGCGGAGATGGCCGCAGTACGCGCGCGGTCTATCCAGAAACGGCGGCGCGCCTCGGGGGAGGCGGCGATAAATCCCTCGGCATTGCGCACATTGGCAAGCAGTACGATACGTTCTGCAGCAGCCGTGACTGCAGTTTCATCATCGGAGATGATGTCGGCAATCAGCACCATTTTGGGACGTTCGCGCCTGGCTGCCTTGGTGGCGTACCTGACCGCCTTGACGTAGCGCTCGTCGAGATGCTCCAGACCGGACATCAGGACCCCCGGCAGACGATCGACGTAATCTTTGAGTTCGACGATAGCCGGCACTGCCTTGGAGAGATCGTTGCCGAAAAACTCCAGGCAGATGGTGCGGCCATGCTCCGGCATACGATGCAGGATGAAGGTGGCGGAGGTGATGAGTCCGTCACACCCCTCTTTCTGCACACCGGGAAGCCCTGAAAGAAACTTGTCGGTGACATCTTTGCCGAGCCCGGTTTTACGAAAGGAGGTTCCGGGTATTTCCAGCGTCTCGGTGCGTATCAGGGTTTTGTCGTCGGCTCTTCTCCAACTGAGGTGAAAAGTGACCGTTGGCTGTTCGTGAATCTTGCCGAGATTGTGATTGATGCGTACAACTTCCAGCAGATCTCCCTGCGGCGTCACCATTCTCCAGGAGGCGAGGTTGTCCAACGTCGTTCCCCACAGCACGGCTTTCTTGCCGCCGGCATTCATGGCGATATTGCCGCCGATGGTGGAGGCGTCCTGTGAAGTGGGATCTACGGCAAAGGCGAGCCCATGCTGCCCGGCCAGGTCGGAGACGCGCCGCGTAACGACGCCGGCTCCGCAGCTTACGCTAGCGACCTCGCTATCGACGCCCGGCAGGATTGTTTGTTCAACTGCAGAGAGGCGCTCCAGCTTCTCTGTATTGATGATGGCGGCGCGGGTGTCCAGCGGCACTGCGGAGCCGGTGTAGCCGGTACCGCCGCCACGCGGAATGATGGTCAGGCCGCAGCTGATGCAGGCGGAAACAATGGCCGCGACTTCCGATTCCCTGTCCGGGGAGATCACCACGAAGGGCATCTCGACGCGCCAGTCGGTCGCATCAGTGGCGTGGGAGACCCGCGCAAGACCGCCAAAGTCGATGTTGTCGCGCCGGGTGATGCTTTGCAGCGTCTTGTAGACATCGTCGCGCAGCTTGTTGTTGCGCTCGAAACAGTCGCCAAAGCGCACCACGGCCTCACGCGCCAACTGCAGCAGCTGCAGCGCCTGTAGATTGTCCTGCGCGCGGGATTCAAACTGGTCCAGGCGGTGATTCAGCGCATCGAGGAGGCCTCTGCGCCGCTTGTGGTCCGCCTGCAGATCATCCTGCAGATAGGGGTTGCGCGACACCACCCACATATCTCCCAGCACTTCGAACAGCATCTTCGCCGAGCGCCCTGTTGCACGCGTCGAGCGCAGCTCTTCATGCAGGCGCCAGCCATCCTCACCCAGGTAGCGAATGAAGATTTCACGATCCGAAAAGGAGGTGTAGTTATAGGGTATTTCGCGAATGCGGCTCAAGTCTGTCATTGTGTCCGGTCAGCGGTGCGCTAGGGATGGTATGGCGCAAAGCGAAATTTTACAGGATTTAGCAGCACTTTGAGCATGAATTTCGTAACTCTTCAATAACCCTGCATACCCGATTCTTCATAGGATGTGTCGAGGCACGAGGCGCATCAATATCAACATCTACGTCAAATCGATGCGCTTGGCCTACAGGGATGTAGATCAGGGGCGTGAGCAGGCCGTTCCTGCGCATCCTGCGCTCACGGCATTTGTACATCCGTGTACGGCAGTGCGGAAGCTTCGTTTCACTCAGCACATCCTATGAATTGTTGCCATGCACGGAGTTATTGAGAAATCATCGAAATCTCGGGGTCAGGAGTTCTGTGGCTTATCGATTTTCAGGGTCTCTCCTTTTATGACTTTGACTTCCGCGGGAGCAGCCAGGGCATCTTTTGAATTGACCTCTTTTCGGTCGCGGTAGAGGTAGCCGCCCAGCGCGCCGCCCGCAGTTGTGAGAATCGACAGACCGAGCGTCATGGAGCCGATTAGCAGCATCAGGGCTCCGGCTCCGATTGCGCCGGCAAAAGCGGCGCCGACCTTGAAGTTTGCCTTGGCATGGGTGGTTTTCGCCTCCCTGGCGATATCCTTCTGCGCCTGCTTGACGACGCGGGTCTTGGCGCGCTCGGCATTGACGCGTATTTTTTCGCGCTCTTTGGCGAATCTCCTGTCTGCCCTGGCGAGATGATCCTTGCGCAGATGAGCTGCCATGGAGTTGAACCAAAATGAAGCAACCACACTGATAAACAACAGTGGTAGAGCCAGGCGCAGCCAGCCATACCCCTGCAAGTTATCAGGCGCCAGCAGCACCAGCGTTACAGTGACTATTTGAATCAAAAAAATTGCTAAAAAGTATTTCAGCATGCCTGGGTCAGTCGAGTATCTTCATAATCAATTATGATTGCTATGCTGGCAGAAAATGGTGGGATGCGCTACCGCTTATGCCACCCTGCGGCTAATTATTACCACGGAACACACGGACCACACGGAATTCCTATGTCATTGCGAGGGAGCCTAAGCGACCGCGGCAATCCTGCTGACATAGGAGGTCGCTTCACTAAGTTTGCGATGACAGCCATTATTAATATTGCACGGAGTTATTGAGACTTCGCCAAAAAAAGCGCTACACTACAATAGATTAATCGGTTATGGGTAATCAAAAAAATGTGTCATTTTTTCCGTGGTGTACTGCTCTTTTCTCTGTTTTTTTTGCAACCGGCTGTGGCTTCGCCCGATTATCGGCAGCATGTCCCTGCAGAACTTGAGCCATGGGTTGACTGGGTGTTGTGGAAACACAAGGAGCTGGCGTGCCCCGTCTCCTTCCAGAGCGAAGAGCGTTATTGTATCTGGCCTGGCAGTTTGCAGCTGCAGCTTACAGAGAGCGGCGGGCGGTTTACGCAACATATCACCGTTTATAAGAAAAGCATCGTATTGCTGCCGGGCGGGTTCGGGAGATGGCCTGAAAATGTACAGGTGGACGGAAGCCCCGTTGCTGTGCTCAGCCGGCAGGATTTGCCTGCAATCAATCTATATCCGGGCAGTTATCAGATAGCGGGTGAATACGCATGGAGCTCTCTGCCTGAATCCCTGCGTCTGCCTGAGACAGCAGGCATTGTGTTGCTCGAGCTCAACGGGAAAAATATCAAATACCCTTTGATCAAGGGTGGGGAGATCTGGTTAGGTGCATCGACGAAACAATCGATCAGCAAGCGCCCAATGGACAAACTGTCGCTGGTGGTCACCCGCAAGCTGCGCGACGGCCACCCGTTTGAGGTGACGACGCTGATGATGCTGCAGGTCTCGGGTCAGCAGCGTGAAGTGGTGCTTGGCGCGCCACTGCTCGATGGTTTTGTACCGCTGCAGGTGCGCGGCAAACTGCCTGCAAGACTTGGTTCTGATGGAAAACTGCGCGTACAGGTCAAGCCCGGGCAGTGGCAGCTGGAGGTGGATGCCTACAACCCGAATTATGTGCAACAGGTTGCGCTTTCCGGGCAGACGGCGCCCTGGCCGCAAGAGGAGGTGTGGGCTTTTGAAGCCCGGCCGGAAGTACGCCTGGTGGAGATTAGCAATGGCACACAGGTGGATCCGCGCCAGACGCGTTTGCCGCAGCAGTGGCGGCAGTTGCCGGCCTATCTGCTCAAACCGGGTGAGGCGCTGCAGATTAAAGTCATCCGTCGCGGGGATCCACTCCCTGATCCGGATAATCTGCGTCTCAAGCGAACCCTGTGGCTGGACTTTTCGGGGCAGGGATACACCATGCAGGATAGGCTGCAGGGCAAAATGACCTCCGGCTGGCGCTTGTCTGTTGATCCTGATATTGAGCTGGGCCGGGTTACCCTGAATGGAGAGCCGCAGTTCATTACCCGCATGGATGAAGATCGTCCCGGCGTAGAGGTGCGCCGAGGCGCTATCGATCTGCATGCAGAGAGCCGACTGAACAACAGCAGGGAAATCCCTGTGACAGGCTGGGGGCGTGACTTGCAGCAGGTATCGGCGGACCTGAACCTGCCGCCCGGCTGGCGTCTGTTGGCGACAACAGGGGTGGATGTAGAGCATGCCTCGTGGCTAAAACAGTGGTCGCTGTATGACCTGTTCGTGGTGTTCATCGTGGCTTTTGGCGTTGGCAGATTGTGGGGCTGGCGCTGGGCTGCTGTCACATTGATAACGCTGGGGCTGATCTGGCACGAACCTGGCGCCCCAAGGGGGATCTGGTTTTACCTGCTGGTTGTGGCGGCGCTGAGCCGGGTCATAACCGAAGGTAAAATGGCCTATCTGCTGCGTAGCGCATGGCTGGGCGGTCTGGTGGTATTGGCGCTGATCGTGCTGCCATTTACCATTGATCAGGCAAGAACCGGTCTCTATCCGCAACTGCAGCTGACGGCGCATCAATATCCGGTCTCCATGCCGGCTCCGGCCCCGCCGCCCATACGAGAAATGAGTGATGCACCTGCGCCAATGCCGCAGGAGATGGTCATAAAAAGAAAGGCGAATATGGCAAAAGATGCCATTGGTGGCCTGACTTCATCGATCCAAAGCTATAGGGAGCCGAAGTCGAAAATCAGAAAGCAGTGGCTGCCGGATAAAAATGCGCAGGTGCAAACGGGTCCTGGCCTGCCGGATTGGCAGTGGCGCCGCATCACCCTGAGATGGGATGGTCCTGTCACTCGATCACAACAGATGCAGTTTCTGCTGGCCGGGCCGAAACTCAATATGGTGCTCAATTTTCTGCGCATCCTGCTGGTTGGGTTTCTCGCATGGCTATTCGTGGACTGGACGAGAAGCCGTCTGCGTACTAGCAGGTCATCCGGGGCGTCGAGCTCCGCCAGTGTTGCTGCAGTCGTGATGATGATTGCTACGGGTTTCGGCGGCGTGCAGGATGCCAGGGCCGGTGATTACCCCTCATCCGAACTGTTGGAGGAGCTGGAGCAGCGCTTGATCGAGCCGCCGCAGTGTGAGCCGCAATGCGCCGATATTGCTTACATGCGTCTTGATATCCTGGATGATAATTTCAGCATTTTTATGCGCGTCGATGCGGCGCAGGAGAGTGCGGCGCCAGTACCTGTGGGAGCGCTTGTTGCTGTCAGCGCCTGGATAGACGGCGAGCCGTCGCCATTGCTGCGCACAGGTGATCAGCGCTGGATGCAGATCCCTGTTGGAAAACATGAGCTGGAGATCATTGGCCGCATGCCGGATCAGAGACAGTTGAGTCTGGCACTGCCTCTATTGCCGCATAAACTGGAGGTCAGCGCAAAAGGGTGGGCGGTTGATGGAGTCAACCCGCAGGGCATTCCCAATAAGCAACTGCTGCTGAGCCGAGTGGTCAAGGATGATACGCAAAATTCTGACAACAAGCTGACCCCCAGGGTGTTGCCACCGTTTATTCGTGTGGAACGGACTCTGAGACTGGGTATGGAGTGGTCGGTGGAGACGCGTGTCACGCGCTTGTCGCCGATGGGTGTGCCGGTATCGATCCAGATTCCCCTGCTGCCCGGCGAATCAGTGGTGACAGAGGGTTTTCCTGTGAAAAACAGCAGCGTGCTGGTCACGCTGTCGCCAGGCGCTCGTGGAGCCAGCTGGAAATCACGGCTGGCTCAGAGTGATCAAATCACACTCACAGCAGCGCAATCCAGCGGATGGATCGAGCGCTGGAAAGTGGACGTCAGTCCAATCTGGCATGTGGCCAGCGAGGGGATTGCACCAGCCCATCATCAGCAGCAGGGCAACTGGCTGCCGCAATACCTGCCATGGCCGGGTGATGAGGTGATCCTGAATATCACCCGTCCCGAAGGCGTTCCCGGAACTCTGTTGACGGTGGTGAGCAGCAACATGACTGTCAATCCGGGGAAGAGAGCCACCGATACGCTGCTGAGCCTGAAAGTGAGGGCCAGTCAGGGCGGGCGCTACGAGATGACTCTCCCGCAGCAGGCGCAGCTGCAGTCGGTCATTATTGACGGGCGCAGCCAGCCGATTCGCCAGGAGGAGCGCAAGGTCTTATTGCCGCTGCATCCCGGTGAACAGCAATATGTGTTGAAATGGCGCGAGCCTGAAGGCATCAGCACAGGCTGGGAGACTCCACAGGTTGATCTTGGTCACCCCAGCGTCAACGCAAGAATCAAGGTCAAGCTGGCGGGGGATCGCTGGACGCTGTTTGCGTTTGGTCCCACGCTCGGGCCTGCCGTACTCTTCTGGGGTGAACTGCTGGTGCTGATCGCTATTGCGATTGTGCTGGGTCGATTAAAGCAGTGGACGCCTCTGGGAACCGGCAGCTGGTTTTTGCTGGGTATCGGATTGACGCAGGTTTCTCCGGCTTCGGCGCTGCTGGTGGTGGGCGCATTGCTGGCGCTGGGCTATCGCAGGCAGATAGACACCACCGGGATGAAGTATTTCAACCTGCTGCAGATAGCACTGGCATTGCTGGTGATCGTCGGCGCATCCAGCCTGTTGTGGGCGGTGCAGCAGGGGCTGCTGGGCGTTCCCCGCATGCAGATAGGCGGCAATGGCTCCACTGCCTCCGAGCTGAACTGGTACCAGGACCGCTCAGACGCCCTGCTGCCGCAGGCGTCTATCATCTCTCTGCCGTTGTCCGTCTATCGCTGGCTGATGCTTGCCTGGGCATTGTGGCTGGCGCTCTCCGTGCTGAAGTGGAGCCAATGGGCCTGGAGCGCCTTCACCCATGGCGAGCGCTGGCGGCATGTGAAGCTGAAGCTGCCGAGGCTCAACAGCAAGCCAAAAGCCAAGCAAGATGACAGCAAAAAGTAGGGTGACTTCTCTTTTAACCACAGATGAACACAGATAAACACAGATGAAAAAAAGCATCCTTCATTATCCTGTTTACAGTCTGTCATCTCGACGCCGGTGTGGTCTTAGACGTAGGGCGTAATAAGCGACAGCGCATTACGCTGCATTGGAAGGTGCGATGCGCTGTCGCTTATCGCACCCTACACATCTGCTTGATTCTGCATAGGATGTGTCGAGGCACGAGGCGCATCAACATCAACAACCCTCTGCCTCTGGGAGAGGGTTAGGGTGAGGGGGAATTAATCCGCAATTCCGCCTATCTTCGCCGTCGTTGCTGCTGACGACGTTTGGGTTTCAGGGTGCGCCTTTTCGTATTGGTGCGTTGTGGAGGTTGGCGTGATTTGCCCTGCGTCCCTTTCCCCGTACCCTTGGGCTGCCAGGCCGGAATCAGGTGGCGTTTGCCGTTGCCGATCAGGTCGGCGCGTCCCATCTGCTTGAGGGCGTCTCGCAGCAGCGGCCAGTTTTCCGGATCGTGATAACGCAGGAAAGCCTTGTGAAGCCGGCGGCGTTTGATACTGCTCACCACCGTGATTTGCTCTGATTTGCGCGTGACTTTCTTCAGTGGATTGCGTTGGGTGTGATACATCGCCGAGGCAATCGCCAGCGGTGTCGGCAAAAACGCCTGCACCTGGTCGAGGCGGAAGTCATTCTTCTTCAGCCACAGCGCCAGGTTCAGCATATCCATGTCAGTGGTTCCCGGGTGCGCCGAGATAAAGTAGGGAATCAGGTACTGCTCTTTGCCGGCCTCCCTGGAGAAGCGCTCGAACATCTCCCTGAAACGCTCATAGCTGCCGATGCCCGGTTTCATCATCTTTGACAGCGGCCCCTCTTCAGTATGCTCGGGGGCGATCTTCAGATAACCGCCGACATGGTGCGTCACCAGTTCCCTGACGTACTCCGGATCGCACACCGCCAGGTCGTAGCGCAGGCCCGAGGCGATGAAGATGCGTTTGATGCCGGGCAGTTTGCGCGCGCGCCGGTAGAGCTGCGTCAGCGGCTTATGGCTGGTCCCCATGTTCTTGCAGATATCTGGATAGACGCAGGAGAGCCGCCGGCAGGAGGCCTCGATCTTCTCATCCTTGCACTGCAGCCGGTACATGTTGGCGGTCGGTCCGCCCAGGTCGGAGATGTTGCCGCTGAATCCGGGCGTGTTGTCACGGATGTTCTCCACTTCGCGGATGATGGAGTCCTCGGAGCGGCTCTGGATGATGCGCCCCTCGTGTTCAGTAATCGAACAGAAGGTGCATCCGCCGAAGCAGCCGCGCATGATGTTGACCGAGAAGCGGATCATCTCCCATGCCGGATTGCGCGCATCACCGTATGCCGGATGGGGTTTACGCGTGTAGGGGAGTTCGTAGACCTGGTCCAGCTCTTTGCTTGTCAGCGGTACCGGCGGTGGATTGAGCCACAGATTGCGTTTGCCGTGCTGCTGCACCAGCGCACGCGCATTGCCCGGGTTGGTCTCAAGATGAAATACCCGCGAGGCATGCGCGTAGAGCACGTCGTCACCCAGTACCTGGTCGTAGGAGGGAAGGCGCACGACCGTATTGTTGCGCTTCAGACCGCGTGGTCGATGATCGAAATGAATCACCCGGGCAGCACCGCTATTCTCCTCATTGCAGGGCGTTTCCATGGCATAGGGGTCGGTTTCCCGGTGCGGTTTGCCCGGCGCCTCGACATCAGTTGAGTCGATCACCGTGCAGTCATCGGGAACGCCATGGCGCATGTAGCCTGTGCCGCGTATATTGGTAATCTCTCCTATCATTTCGCCTGCTGCGAGACGATGCGCCACCTCCACGATGGCGCGCTCGGCATTGCCGAACAGCAGCAGATCAGCCTTGGAGTCCGGCAGGATCGAGCGCCTCACCTTCTCCGACCAGTAGTCGAAATGCGTGATGCGCCGCAGGCTCGCCTCGATGCCGCCGATAATGACAGGCACTCCCTTGTAGGCCTCCCTGGCTCGCTGCGTGTAGACAATCACCGCCCTGTCGGGACGTTTGCCTGCTTTGGCGTCTGGCGTGTAGGCATCATCAGAGCGTATGCGGCGATCCGAGGTGTAGTGATTCACCATCGAGTCCATGTTGCCGGCGGTGATGCCGAAGAAGAGATTGGGCTTTCCCAGGGAGCGAAAGTCATCGACACAGCGCCACTCGGGCTGCGACAGGATGCCGACGCGAAACCCCTGCGCTTCAAGCAGACGCCCGATAATTGCCATGCCAAAGCTGGGATGATCGACGTAGGCGTCGCCGGTGACAATGATGATGTCGCACGAGTCCCAGCCGAGATCATCCATCTCCCCGCGGGACATGGGCAGCACAGGCGCAGGCCCGAATTTATGGGGCCAGAATTTGCGGTAGGAGAAGATGTCGGGTGCGGTGTTCATGGATTCATTCGATGATAAAGGTACTTAGATGCCCGTCACCAGAAAGTCAATTGCTGCAATAATATCGTCCCGTAGATAATCCAGTGAAGTCACTGCTGCTTTCAATGCAGAAGTTGGAACATTCGTCATCTGATGGGTTAATACTACAAATCTCTCCTCATGAAGTGTGATGATTGGGCAAAGGTTTGAGATATTCGACTCATCCAGATTTCTGTAGGAGGTCAGAGGAACAACCAGACGTGAGTTGAGCGAATCGAGCAGGCTGTTTTGTACATCGATAAAAAAGGGATAGCTCTCCCTGGAGTCTGGGTTCTGATTTTCGTAGAGGGTAAATTGAGCCATTAGATGGTTCTGTAGGAGTCTGTAAAGAATCCCTTTGCATCGGTAAGCTTGTTCGAGGCGGCAATGGCATTTCGATTCATTTTGAGCCATTGAGCACGCTCCTCTTTTCTGACCTCATCCGCAAGAGCAGCTTCCAGAGTTGCCGAGAGATTCAGTTTCAAGCCTCTGGCTTTCATGAGTAAGTCACTGTTGACACTGAGGTTAGTTGACTTCTTGGTCGCAGAATAGTTGTACAGTTGTGTCATTGTTTACCCTGTTGCCCATGAGTGATGCGCATTAATCATGCGCATATATGAAGTGTAAGCGCCATCAATCAAAATAACAAGTCCGAACCCGAACTTGTCGGGCCAGGATTAGCGCTGGGAATGTCAGGGGCGGCGCATGGATTGAAACTGATGATGGGGCAACTTGGTTTACGGTGAAATCGGCCGCGCCCCCTGCTGTTAACTGACATGGATTCCGGCTAAAAACATGCCGGAATGACGGGGTTTTCCTGCCCCTGC
>JADWMH010000010.1:0-7095 GCA_015767355.1 Gammaproteobacteria bacterium | reverse complement strand
CTGCCCCTGCTGCTCATGCATCGCTTCGAACAGCTGTTTCTGATAGTGTCAGCATGTACAGGCCCAGTATCACTATGATCATCAATCGACTAATTACGGGTAGAAACTGAATGGGTTGATCAATTCCACTCCGCAGGCTTCGAAGTCTTTGGTGTTTCTTGTTGCAATCACGAATCCATTTGCACGGGCAATCGCTGCAATTTGACCATCCAGGTCAGACAGAGGGCGGCCTATCTCTTTTCGATGTCCTTTGATTTCACCATATTTTCGAGCGGCCGCCTCGTCAAAGCTCAGGATACGGGACTCAAATGCAGTTGTGACGAACTGTTCGAACCGCTCTTCGAGCAATCTGCGTCTTTTACCCATTGGCATAATTTGAAGCCCGAAACCAATTTCTGCGATGGATATCGTGGTCAGAGAGAGTGACAGAGTATCTTGAGCATTCAACCATTCAAGAACAGAACTCGCAGGTGGCGAGGTCATAAATTCCGAGATGATATTCGTATCCAGAATAATCACTCGGAAAATTCCATCGGCTCTGAGACTTCACGTTTGGGCAACACCAGTTCTTCACCACCGTAAGCCGGGCTAAAAAGGCGTACTGCCAAGTCTCCAAGAGACTCAGGAGCTGAAGCAGCACGTTTTAGAATTTGCCTGGCCTCCTCTTCCATCGAAACACCATGACGCGCTGCGCGAATCCGTAACTGCGCCACCGTCTCTTCATCGAGCCTTCTCACACTCAGACTTGCCATTGCTTTTCTCCATAGTGTTACATGAGCAGAAAAAAATGATAGCAACTGCCAGCATTGAGATCAAGTGCTAAATTTCGTGGGCAGTATCCCTGTTTACTTAAAGCGCACACAATCACCCCGGCGGATATGTCGAGGCTAGGTCACGGCCCTTCACGGTTGGTTATCAATAATTGAATGCGCAGCCTCTTGCCTCAGGATTATCAATATCTTACAATATGACATATTGATGCGGGATACTGATGATGTGATGCATGAGAACGACTATTCGACTCGATGATCAGTTGCTGGAAGCAACGAAGCAATATGCATTTGCCCGGGGGAAAACATTTACCGCGGTTGTTGAAGATGCGTTGCGGGAGAAGCTAATGAGCCGTTCCGCATCAAAAAAGCGGCATCGGGTTAAATTGACAACTGTAAATGGGAGTGGGGTCAATCCAGGAATAGACCTGGATGACTCGGCGGCGTTGCTGGATGTGATGGACAATTAGTATGCAGTTGCCCGATGTCAATATACTGGTTTATGCGCATCGACAGGATTCTCCTCACCATGGAGCGTGCGTTCATTGGCTTGAGACACTGATTAACTCTGATGAAGCATTTGCCATGTCAGAACTGGTTTTGAGCGGTTTTTTACGCATCGTTACACACCAGAAAATTTTCGACCCGCCCAGTTCCCTGCAGGATGCACTCACATTTATTGAACAGATACGCAGCCAGCCCAACTGCGTGATTGTGGCGCCACAGCAACGCCACTGGGACATTTTCAGGAAATTATGCGAACAAGTGAACGCCAGAGGCAACCTGGTTCCGGATGCCTACCATGCAGCGCTGGCGATAGAATCAGGCAGTGAATGGATCACCATGGATCATGATTTCAGCCGTTTTCCCGGATTAAGATGGTCTGCTCCAAAATAAATTGATAAATCGCTCAATGCTTTCATGCATCCACAAATACCGCCTTGTCTACGCACATGGGGTGAAGTCATCGGAGAGTTCCAAATGAAGAGTCATGCATCATGAAAACGCGCATCATCCTGAATGGAAAAAAAGCGGGGCTGAAAAGCATCAGGGACGCCATTTCAGAGACGCGCAAGCAGACTCACTCGCTGGAAGTGCGCACCACCTATGAGTCGGGCGATGTCGAACGCCTGGTGAATGAGGCCATCGCCGAAGGTGTTGAACGCATTATTGCAGGTGGAGGCGACGGCACGGTCAACGAGGTCGCCGATGCACTGGTGAAACTGCCCCGGCGCCCTGAACTTGCCATCATGCCCCTGGGTACAGCTAATGATTTTGCAACTGCCTGCAACATCCCGCGTGATCCGCTGGCGGCGCTCTCACTGGCGATCAACGGTAAAAGTACGCCAATCGATATCGGCAAGGCGAATGAACGCCATTTCGTCAACGTGGCGTCCGGCGGATTTGGCGCCGAGGTGACTGTGGACACTCCCGTGGAGTTGAAAAACTTCCTCGGCGGCGGCGCCTATACGTTGACCGGGCTGGTTAAAGCAATGAACTTTGCTCCATACAGGGGCAAATTTGTTACCCATGAGGGCGAGGTTTCCGGGGCAGCCATCGTTGGCGCTGTGTGTAATGGCAGACAGGCCGGAGGAGGGCAGGTGCTGGCGCCGAATGCCTCTATCAACGATGGGCTACTGGATGTGTTGATCGTGAAGGACTTTTCTGCCCATGATCTCCCGCGGGTGGTTGACGAGATTCTCAATCCCTCGCCAGAGGGTGAATTTGTAATGCTGTTCCAAACGCCATGGGTGGAGATGTCTGCGCATGGTAAAATTGCGCCAGTCAATCTCGACGGTGAGCCCTACCGATCAAAGGTGATTCGTTTCGAGGTTCTTCCCGACGCAATCAAGCTGGTGCTGCCCGAATCTTGTCCTCTGCTGAAACAAGCACACTAACAGCTCATTAAACACAATGCGTATTTTACACTTTAGCGATCCTCACTTTGATCTTTCACTGCGCACCCTGCCGTTCAAAAAATGGTTTGGCAAACGCGCCATCGGCGCACTGAACCTGCTGGCGGGCAGGGGGCGGTTCTTCGATGAAGCCGAGGAGAAGATCGCTGTGCTGAACAACTTCAAGAATGAAAACGACATCGACCTGGTGCTCTGTACCGGGGATTACACGGCGCTCGGACTAGACGCAGAGCTGCGTAATGCAGCTGAATTGATTGCGCCGCTGACCGTTGCGCCGCAGGGTTTCATCACGGTGCCGGGAAACCATGATATCTATGCGAAAGATGTCATTACAAACCACTATTTCTTCGATAACTTCGGCGCCGCCATGCAAACCGATCTGCCTGAGTACTGCACGGACGGCATCTGGCCCTTCGTACGGCTGTTCGATGATAATATTGCAATTGTCGCGGTCAACAGCTCCAAACCCAACCCGGTTCCATGGCGCTCGGATGGCCATATCCCAGGTGTGCAGCTGGAGGCGCTGAATCGCATCCTTGATGACGAGCGGCTATCCGGACGTTTCCTCTTCGTCATGACGCACTATGCATCGAGGCTGGAAAATGGCCAGCCTGACAAAAAACTGCATGGACTGCATAATGCCGATGATTTTCTCGACATCTGTAAAAAAGTCACAACAGGGGCACTGCTTTGCGGCCATATCCATCGCTGCTATCGCACGCCGCTTGATGGATTGGAAGTGGATCTTTACTGCGCGGGAAGTGCGACCAAGGAGCATCGCGAGGGGTTCTGGTTGTTTGATATTGAAAACGGCGTATGCAAGGTCAGCCAGGGCTTTTTTGATGCCGAAGCGTATGCCTATTTCGCCAGGGAGATAAACACATAACAATTCAGCAGCAGACTCCTGTGTTATAGTAAACGTATGACAAGTCATACCGCGAGGTGTTTATGAGAATCAATGCCAGGCTTGATGATCGCTATGAAAATAATTTCATCGAAGTTCAGCAGCAAACCGGAAAAACGCGTACAGAGATCTTGAAAGAGGCTTTGGATCACTATTTCCTTGCAGAGCAGGCTCAGGCTGAGCAGGATGCCCTGGCCAATAACCGCAAGATTGTGGAATTGATCGGAGGTATAGCAGAAGGCCCTGAAGACGCTTCTGTGAACCACAAGAAATACATAATGGACTATCTGAATGAAAAATACCCTGATCACTGATACCGGATACTGGTATGCACTGCTAAATAAAAATGATCATTACCATCAGAGAGCCGTTGAATATACCTCTGTGTGCACGGACAAACTTATTACGACATGGCCTGTAATAACTGAAACCTGCTACATGCTGTATAGTCGCTGTAGTATTCGGGAAGCTCGAATATTCCTCGATTTATGCGCAGCTGAGATGTTCTCTATCTTTCAGCTTGAAAAGGAATACATGCTGCGTGCTTCATGGCTGATGCAGAAATACGCTGATCTGCCAATGGACCTGGCTGATGCATCCATGGTTATTCTTGCTGAAGAGTTGGGGCATGGACGCATACTTTCTACTGATCAACGCGATTTTCACACCTATCGCTGGAAAAATCACCAGCCTTTCGAGAACTTGCTGTTGATGGATTCCTGAGAAATCATTGTAGCGGCCAACGTGCAAACTATCCTTCTTTCGCCTGCTGTGCTTCAAGCTTCTTATGAGTTCTTTCCCTGAAACGATCTCCAGCGGCCAGGGGAGCCAGAGCCGCAGCAACGATGATGCATGTCGCTGCATCCGGCCCGGTCATCAACTGCCGCGACGAACCAAATAGTGCATAGACGAACAGTGGGAATATGGCGGAGTACATGCCGACCACAGCGGGAACCCCGGCCAGGTCGGCATAGGCAATGCCAACAGGAAGTGCGATGGCAGCCACCGACAGACCTGCGGCTATATCTTTGGGTAACCAGGCTCGCCGGTAGCCGGCGAGCGCAACGGCCCCGGGGCAACCCTGCTGGTCAGATGGCGTAATTTACGTAAACTACGATGCACTCGTCGATTTTCCGGTAGATATGGAGGTCAATGGCTCCATGGAGTAGAGGCTATTTTTTATATCAGCTTAATCGCTGTTGCGTTCTCCTTTTTGGGGGCCGGTTTCATGTTTTACATTGGCGCGTCAAAACCTTAATGGCATTCAACATCTATTTTACCGGTCAGGTCGGTACGGGCGTTCAAAGCTTAAGTGGCTGAATGTGCAGAATATCAGCCAGCTGAAGATGATGCTCATAGAGGTTATCATCGTGATTCTTTTCGTTTTCTTCCTGAAATACACATTGCTTCATTTCGCTGGAGCAACCTGGAAGATGTTGATACTTCCCATATCAATTTTATTGCTTTCAATGAGCTTATATATTTTGAAAAAACAGGGCTGAATAACGTCTCTGGTACGGGAGGGCACGAGGTGGTGGTATCTCTTTCTGAGTGATTTGATGGGAACCTTCTTCTCGCCGGTTTCGGTAAAATGCTTGTATCCCAGCAGTACATCATGAGCCATTTTTTTCATTTTCCCCGCCATCAGGGACGTCAGAAAAGCGGGTTTGGCTTTATAGTCAATATCGATGCGCAGCAGGGTATTGCCTTGTGCATCCTGTTTGACCTTGAAGCCCCATAACATTTTTTTAATCGGAAAGTTTTTCCATTCATAGACTTCATACTGGTAGCTCTCGCCCTCCACGTAGTTGTAAATGCGCTCCTTGAGGACAATATTCAGTCCCATATCAACGATCTTACACACGCGTTCGCATCCCAAGTCAGCTGCGTTGTCACTGCCTTCTACACTATATGATTTCTCCACTCCTGCATGGAATTGTGAGACATCGCCAAAGTGGGTCAAACTCTCCCACATTTTTTCCGGTGTGACGTCTACGGCTACTTCTTCATGGATATTTTTCAGTTTCATGATTGTTCTCCAAATGTTGAAAGTACTTGAGATATCTCTCAGTGGTTATTATCATATGATGAGCTCAATTAATTAACAATATGGATAATTGATAACGCTCTGTTATCAAATCGAGAACAGTATTATGTTGAATGATCTGAAACGCATGGTGATTTTCGCCCATGTTGTCGAGTGCGGAAGTTTTTCGGGCGCTGGCAGGCGTCTGGGTATTGCGAAGTCCGCCATCAGTAAACACGTCTCCCTGCTGGAGCAAAACATTGGTGTGCGGCTGCTAAACCGTACGACGCGCAGTTTGAGCCTGACGGATATTGGCGAGACCTATTTTCAGAATTGCGTGCGCCTGCTGGAAGTCGTGGGCGATGCCAGGGCGTGCACCAGTACATTGCAGGATGAACCGCGTGGATTGTTGAAAATCTCGTCTCCTGCCGGTTTCGGTATCGAGCATATTGCCCCTCTGCTCAACCGCTTTTTACAACAATATCCTGATCTCAGTGCAGAGTTGTTGCTGGATGACGAGGTGGTGGATATGACAGGGCAGGGAATTGACGTCGCAGTGAGGGTTGGCTGGCTGCCGGATTCAAGTCTGCGTGCGCGAAAATTGAAAAACTCACCACGTCTGTTATGTGCATCCCCGGACTATATCGAACGCATGGGATTACCGCAGAGCCCCGGGGATCTATCTCAACATGAATGGATTATCTTTACGCTCCTGCCAACCCCGTATCACTGCATATTCACCAGGAACGGGAAAAGCAGGGAGGTCCAGGTAAAAGGCAGAATTAAAACCAACAATGGCAATGCAGTGAGTAGATTGTTGCTGGAAGGCGCAGGGGTCTCCGCATTATCGGATTTTCTCGTCGAGAAGGATCTGAAAAAAGGGAAACTGGTCCATCTGCTGCCTGACTATCATATCGCGGATGCCGGTATTTACGCGGTTTACCAGAGCCAACGGCTGGAGCAGGCCAAGGTGAGAAAATTTATCGATTATCTTGCCGGAGAGCTATGAGAAAAGGCATGGAATTGGGCATCCTTCGTTTGCCAGTTTACAGATTGTCATCTCGACGAAGGAGAGATCCAGGTGTACCGTGCGTCAGGGCCCCATGTCGTTTGCCTATATCCATGGAGGCCAAGCGCACCGATTTGGCGTAGGTGATATTGATGCGCCTCGTTCCTCGACACATCCTATGGACTCATGAGCCGAACGTGATTGAGTGGATATAAAAGCTCTGATCAAGTCGCGAAACGAATCGATCAGAGCTTTTAGAGCTTCTCGAGCGGTTAGATGCAATTACACTCGAGATCAGGGTTGCCGCGACTGATGGTGTCGAGGGAGGAGGGGGAGTCCGAGTGCGTCACATCTCCAGCCTCCAGGCCTGCAAACAGGTCGCTGTTGTTGGAATATGCCGCTGAAACAGGGTCAACAGAGACTGTGGAAGCTGTCGTGTGCCCCTGGTAGTTTGCGGTCAGATCGGGGTT
>JADWMH010000081.1 GCA_015767355.1 Gammaproteobacteria bacterium | reverse complement strand
CCAGCATCACTTTGACTGTTCCAATCAGGTCTTCAAGTTTTGCTTCATCACCAAGATGGACCGCCTGTCCCAGTATGTCTCCGCCAAAACGCGCAAAAAACGTCTGCGCCTTTGTTCCAATGGTGCAGAAGGAGACTTCAATGCCTTTGTCATGCTGCTTCCTGACCTCGGCAATCAGCTTGCGGAACAGGTTGCTGTTGAGGCCGCCGCAAAGCCCGCGATCCGACGAGATGATGATATAGCCGATGCTTTTGATCTCGCGATCGATGGTGTAGTGGTGCCTGTATTCCGGATGCGCCTGGGAGAGATGCGAAATCACCTGACGCATCTTGTCAGCATAGGGGCGCGCGCGCCCCATACGGTCCTGCGCCTTGCGCATCTTGGATGCAGCGACCATCTCCATCGCGCTGGTAATCTTGCGCGTACTGGTGATCGATGCAATCTGCGTGCGTATCTCTTTTCCGACAGCCATGCTCTATCTCCGCCACTTCCTACCAGGCGTGGTTTTCCTTGAATGACTTCAGCGCATCGTGCAGCGCGTTTTCGATCTCGTCATTGTAATCCGCCTCGGTGTTGATTTTATCCATCAACTCTTTCTGATCAGCGTTGAGATAGCCAATCAACGCATGTTCGAAATCCACGACCTTGTCGCTATCGACATCATCCAGATAGCCTTCATTTGCAGCAAACAGGGATGCCGCCATCTGTGCGACGGACATCGGCTGGTATTGCCCCTGCTTCATCAACTCTGTGACGCGTTTGCCACGCTCCAGTTGCTTTCTGGTGGCAGCATCGAGGTCAGAGGCAAACTGCGAGAATGCCGCCAGCTCACGGTACTGCGCCAGCGCCAGACGAATGCCGCCACCTAGCTTCTTGATAATTTTTGTCTGCGCGGCGCCGCCAACCCGGGATACCGACAGGCCGGCATTAATTGCGGGCCTGATGCCGGCATTGAACAGATCCGTCTCGAGGAAGATCTGACCATCGGTGATGGAGATAACGTTGGTCGGTACGAATGCCGAGACATCTCCAGCCTGGGTTTCAATAATCGGCAATGCTGTCAAAGAGCCTGTCTTGCCTGTCACTTTGCCATCGGTATGTTTTTCCACGAAGGCTTCATTGACCCGTGCAGCACGCTCAAGAAGACGCGAGTGCAGATAGAAGACATCGCCCGGATAGGCTTCACGTCCCGGTGGCCGGCGCAGCAGTAGAGAGACCTGGCGATAAGCCCACGCCTGTTTGGTGAGGTCGTCATAGATGATCAGGGCATCTTCACCACGGTCACGAAAATACTCTCCAAGTGAACAACCTGCATAGGGCGCCAGGAATTGCATCGCAGGCGAGTCTCCCGCAGATGCGGCAACGATAATCGTATTTTCCAGGGCGCCATGCTCATCCAGCTTGCGCATCACCTGGGCAATCGAGGAGGCTTTCTGACCTATTGCGACGTAGATACACTTAACACCGGTATCTTTCTGGTTGATGATCGCATCAACCGCGAGGGCGGTTTTCCCTGTCTGGCGATCGCCAATGATCAACTCGCGCTGACCACGTCCGATCGGCACCATTGCGTCGATCGCCTTGATGCCCGTCTGCATCGGCTGGTCAACAGATTTACGTTCGATGACGCCTGGAGCCACTTTTTCCAGTGGCGACATTTCGCTGGTGTTGATATCGCCTTTGCCATCGATGGGATTGCCCAGGGTGTCGATAACGCGTCCGAGCATGGCGTCCCCTACCGGAATCTCAAGCACGCGCCCGGTGCATTTGGCTGTGTCGCCTTCGCTGAGATGCTTGAATTCGCCCAGAGCCACGGCGCCAACGGAGTCACGCTCGAGGTTCAGCGCCAGGCCGTAAGTGTTGCCGGGAAATTCCAGCATTTCATAGGACATGACATCGGCAAGCCCGTGGATTCGGATGATGCCGTCGGCAACACCAACAATGGTGCCTACGTTGCGGGCTTCGACAGAGGTATCAAAATTCTCGATACGCTGTTTAATGAGCTCACTGATTTCAGATGGGTTGAGTTGCATGTGGCTTCTCGCTTAATGTTCCAATTCGTTTGCAAGCTTGTTCAGCTGCCCCTGCACGGAACTGTCGATAACCAGGTCCCCTGCATGGATCACTACACCGCCGATCAATGCCGGTTCCTGTGTGCTTGTGATCCTGATATCACGTCCAAGCTTGTTCTTTAATATTGTAGCAATCGACTGCAGCTCCTTCTCATCAAGCGGAAATGCGGTGGCTACATCAACGTCGAGCACACCCCTCTCCCGATTCTTCAGGGACTCATAGCGCTGTGCTATCTCGGAGGCAATTTGCAGACGCCCGTTCTCCGCCAACAGACGCACCAGGTTTTGTTCCTCTGTCGTCAGCTTGTCGGCGCCAATGCCGACGATCAGTTCCGATATTTGAGATTTGACCTGACTGGGTTCATTGACCAGTCGCCGCATGGTGCTGTTCTGCATCAACGATGCGACAAAATCGAGCATCTCCGACCACTGATCCAGTGTGCCATCCGCATTGGCGAGGGCAAACACGGCTTCAGCATAGGGGCGGGCGATGGTTGTTGCTTCCTGGGCCATGATTGAACCTACAACTGCTTCGCAAGCGCGTCGATAATTTCACGGTGCGCATCGGCATCAACCTCGCGACGAAGGATTTTCTCTGCGCCGGCGACTGCAAGTTTTGCAACCTGCCCCCTCAACTCTTCCTTCGCCCGATTGCTCTCCTGTTCAATCTCGGATCTAGCCGTCGTCAAGATGTGTTCGCCCTCTGTGCGCGCACTCTCCTTGGCTTCATCGACGATTTCCGCGGCACGCTTCTGCGCCAGATTGATAATCTCCGCCGCCTGCTTCTTTCCTTTGCGAATCTTTTTCGCGGCGCGATTTTTTGCCCGCTCCTGGTCGTGAAGGCCCCGCTCTCCAGCCGCCAGACCTTCTGCAATTTTTACCTTGCGCTCTTCCAGAGCTGCGATGATTGGCGTCCACACATACTTCTTCGTAAACCATACGAAGACGATAAAAGCCAGCAACTGTCCAATCAGGGTCAGATTGATATTCATACTGTTTCCCCGTTATTCCTGGGATTAAGATGAGGTCTCAGGGAAAATTCTATTATGCAACAGCAAACAGAACATACATAGCCAGACCAACAGCGATCATCGGCACGGCATCGACAAGACCCATCACGATAAAGAACTGGGTGCGCAGCATCGGGATCAACTCGGGCTGACGCGCCGCGCCCTCGAGGAAACGCGCGCCAAGAATACCGATGCCAACGGCGGCGCCAAGAGCGCCCAGTCCCATCATCAAAGCGCCTGCGATATAAAGTAATCCAGATTCCATATTTATCTCCAGTCAGGAAGTAAAAAATAACAAATTTATAAAAACCAGCCGTACAAACGTAATGACAATCAATGTTCGTTGTGCGCCATATCCATATAGACAATAGTCAGGGTCATAAAAATAAACGCCTGCAGAGTAATGATCAGGATATGAAAAACCGCCCACACAAACTGCAGCCCGCCGGCAAACAACCCCATGCCGATACCGGCGCTGTACATGATCGCAATCAGAATAAAAATCATCTCGCCCGCGTACATGTTGCCGAACAGTCGCAGTGACAGCGAGATCGGTTTGGCGATCAGCGAAACGAATTCCAGCAGGAAGTTGATCGGGATGAACAGCAGCTTCAGCAGGGGGTTTTTCGCTTCAAAAGGCTGCAGCGTCAGCTCGCCCATAAAACCGCCGATACCCTTGATCTTGAGTGAGTAGTAGAGCGTCAGAATGAAGATGCCGATCGCCATGCCGAAAGTCGCATTCGGATCAGTCGTCGCTACCACTTTCATATAGTGAATTCCCATCATCTGCGCGAGTGAAGGAATAACATCCACCGGCACCAGGTCCATCAGGTTCATGAGAAAAATCCACACGAATATGGTCAGCGCAAGCGGCGCCACCAGATCATTTTTACCCGAGAAGGAGCCTCGCACGCTGTCGTTGATAAAATCGACAATCCATTCGACAAAGTTCTGCATTCCGGATGGAACGCCTGCAGTTGCGTTTTTAGCAGCGCGAGAGAAGAGAACCACGAACAGGGTTCCGAGAAACAGAGACCAGAACATGGTATCGACATGGATCGCCATGAAACCCATCTCCTTGATCTCATCGGCAGAATGCGCCAGCCCCCAGTGCCCGTCAGCATGACGGCCAAAGGTCAGGTTGGTCAGGTGATGCCTGATATATTCGCTTGAAGTGATCGTCTCTGCTGACATCTCTTTCTCTTAAATATCCGGGGATGCTCTTATCGAAGTGCTACATGCTTCAATCAGCGCATTCCTGCAACTCTTTCTATTTTTTATTCACTATCAACATCAGGCTGCCTGTGGAGAGATGAATCAACAGGTAGGCGCCCAGCATGGCGACGATACTGAGTGGTTTCAACCACAGAATCACCGCCAGAAAAAAAGTTATCGTCAATACCAGTCGTGCAAGCTCCGCCAAATAAAAACGCCGCATCAAAACCGCTGTTTCAGACGCTTTGTAGCGCCGGAACACCAGCAGTGCAGCCGCACCATTTGCAGCAGTTGCCGCAACCCCTCCGGCAAGCGTGGAGATCGCATATATCCTGCCAGGCAACAACATCGCCATCGCCAGCAGCAGCGTCAACCCCAACTGCATCAAAACAAGCCGCCAAACAATGTTCGGAGAAAAACTTTGCACCTGGAAGCTGTGTTACAGACTGAAAACAGAGAAAGTATAAGGGAGCACTATAATCAGGTCAACCAAAGGCTCAACAAAATGCGTTCCTCTTGAGGGATGTCAATGCAGCGCGAGGCGCTTTTTCGCTGATTCACGCCCTTCTACAACCTTGTCATTGCGAGAAGTGGAACGACGTGGCAATCTGCTTGGAGATTGCCGCAATCGCTTAGGCTCCCTCGCAATGACGGCATTCATACGGGGTTATTGAGGAGTTACGAATAAACAGTATCCCTAATTAATATGCTCCAGTATCCCGTCCAGCTCCTCCAGCGAATTGTAGTTGATGACAAGCTTGCCTTTTCCTTTGGTGCCGGACTGCAGCTTGACAATAGCTCCAAGCTTGTCACACAACTGCTGTTCCAGCGAGCGAATATTCGGGTCGACACTCTTCTCTTCCGCAGGCGCAGGCTTAGCCTCGAGCCCCTGCAAACGCCGCACCAGCTTCTCTGTTTCGCGCACCGAGAGTCCCGAGCGCACCACCCTGGCCGCCGCATCTGACTGCTGCGCACCTTTCAAACCAAGAATGGCGCGTGCGTGTCCCATCTCCAGCTTGCCCTGCTCCAGCAGCTCCTTGACATCCGCCTCGAGTTCGATCAGGCGCAACAGATTGGTCACTGTTGTGCGCGACTTTCCCACAGCCTGTGCAATTTGCTGATGGGTCAATGAAAACTCGTTCAGCAACCGCTGCAACGCCTCCGCCTCCTCAAGCGGATTCAAATCATCGCGCTGAATATTTTCAATCAGCGCCATCGCCATGGCAGCCTGATCATCAACATCACGAATCACCACCGGCATCTCACCCAGCCCGGCCAGCTGGGCTGCCCGCCAGCGGCGCTCACCGGCAATAATCTCGTAGTGGTCGTTGACCGGACGCACAACGATGGGCTGTATAACTCCCTGTGCAGCTATCGAGTCGGCCAACTCACGGAGTTTCTCTTCATCAAAGTTCCTGCGCGGCTGAAAGCGCCCGCGCCTGATCAAGTCAATACCGAGCTGATTCTGGCCAGCTGCCGCATTTGCCATAGAGCCTGCAGAGACTTTTTCTTCAGAAACGTCCTCGCTCTCATTTTCTGCGGCCTTCTTCACCGTGGAAGAGGTTCCGGACTCTTTTTCAGTAGTATCAGGGGTTGCGGATGCCACACCAAGAAGTGCGTCCAGCCCCCTCCCCAATCCTCGTCGCTTTACACTGCTCATACGATCAAACTCATGTAGCTGTCGAAAAATCACTTCCCTGTCCGCGCAGAGACTCCTTCTCATGTCTTCTCAGGATTTCACCTGCAAGCACTGAATAAGCCGCCGCTCCCCGTGAAGACCTGTCATAACGCATCACCGGCATTCCATGGCTTGGCGCCTCTGCGAGACGAACATTGCGCGGGATCACGGTGCGATACACCTTATCGCCAAAATGCTCGAGAAGCTGCGCCGAGACATCCACGCCCAGGCGGTTACGCGTATCATGCATGGTCCGCAGCAGGCCATCAACCTCGAGCTGCGAGTTGCGGCTGACCCTGATTTGATCGATCGTCTGCAACAGGGACGACAACCCTTCCAGCGCATAATACTCGGTTTGCAATGGCACAAGCACCCGGTCGGCGGCAACCATCGCATTCAGCGTCAGCATATTCAGCGACGGCGGGCAATCGATAAGGATGTAGTCATAGCGGGCGCGCACTTCCTGCAGAACGGCATCCAGGCGCTTTTCACGCAACGGGTCTTCCATCAGGCCGACTTCTGCAGCCGTCAGATCACTGTTTGCCGGTACGATGTCAATACCCGCCTCGGCATGAACAATCACATCCGCCAGCGGTGGCTGGCTCAACAGCAAGTCACAACAGGAGAGCTCCAGGCCATCCTTGTCTACACCAACACCAGTGGTCGCATTGCCCTGCGGATCCATGTCGACAAGCAGCACCCGCTGCCCCTCATCAAACAGAGCCGTCGCAAGATTGACTGATGTGGTGGTCTTGCCCACACCGCCTTTTTGATTGGCGACAGCAAGAATTATTGCCATGCTAATTTCCTGAAGAGATGTTTTGTCATTAACTAGCGAGACCATGTCTTAGACTGACAAGGCATGAAAGAGATTGTTTTTGTATAGATATTAGCCACTCAAGGATTACCAGGTGCGCGAAGATCTACACAGCGACCGTCTGCTGCAACGCAGATGCAGCATAATCGGCTGTGACTTCCGCTTTGCCAATGCCGCGCAATAATACCAGACGCAGTTCACCATTCAGCACTTTTTTATCAACGGACATCAATTCGAGAAATCGTTCTGCACTGATTTCTGCTGGAGGATCCACCGGCAGATGTGCTTTTTGCAGCAGAGAACGGATACGCTCCTGCTCATCAGCATCCAGCCACCCCATTTGAAATGACATATCGGCGGCCATGGCCATACCGGCGGCAATTGCCTCGCCATGCAGCCACACTCCGTAGCCCATTCCGGACTCGATGGCATGGCCGAAAGTATGCCCGAGATTCAACAGCGCCCGCTGTCCAGCCTCTTTTTCATCAGCTGCAACAATTACCGCCTTGTCACGACAGGAGCGCTCGATCGCATAAACCAGGGCTTCGCTGTCGCGCGCCAGCAGGCGCTCTATATTTGCTTCCAGCCATTCGAAAAAGGAGATGTCATTGATAACGCCATACTTGATGACCTCGGCAAGACCGGCCGCGAGTTCGCGCTCAGGCAGGGTATTGAGCGTATCGGTATCAGCAATCACGCAACGCGGCTGATGAAAGGCGCCGATCATATTTTTACCCAGCGGATGATTGACTCCTGTCTTTCCCCCAACCGACGAATCGACCTGGGAGAGCAGTGTGGTGGGAACCTGCACAAAATCGACGCCGCGTTGATAACTCGCAGCTGCAAAGCCTGTCATATCGCCAACAACACCACCGCCAAGCGCCAGCAGGGTGCAACTGCGGTCAAAACGCGATGACAATAGCGCATCGTAGATAGAGTTAAGAATTTCCAGGGTTTTATACTGCTCGCCATCCGGCAGGATCACCTGCTCGACGTGAAAACCGCGCAGCGCCTGCAACACATTGTCGAGATAGAGCGGAGCAACCGTCTCATTGGTTACCACCATTACCTGCCGTGAACGAATCGAATTCTTATAGCTCTCTGCAGTGGAGATGATCCCGGGGCCGATAATAATCGGGTAACTGCGATCACCCAGATCGACTTCCAGTCTCCTGGATGTTGCTAATGACACTATAGGGACTCTATCTTACTGATGATCTCACGCACGACCCCGGAGGCACCGCGCTGTTCGGTCGAGACAACCAGGTCGGAAATTTCATTGTAGAACGGCGCTCGAGCCTCCATCAATTGCTCCAATGCCGCTATGGGATCATCCGTATCCAGCAATGGCCGGTTTTTATCTTTTGCAGTACGCTCGTATTGCTGCTGTGTCGAACACTGCAGATAGATCACAAAACCCCGTGCAGCAAGATTGCGGCGATTTTCGGCTACCGTCACGGCGCCCCCGCCTGTTGCCAGCACCAGGTGATCCTTTTGCGAAAGCTCTTCGATCACTGCCGCCTCACGCTTGCGAAACCCATCCTCTCCCTCAAACTCGAAGATCGTTGGAATATCCACACCCGTACGGCGCTGAATCTCGGCGTCACTATCCACAAAATCAAGCTTCAATGTGGCGGCAAGCTGCTTGCCGATAGTGCTTTTACCCGTGCCCATGGGGCCGATAAGAAATATTTTTGTTGGTATTTTCATATGGTCAGTTTATCAGCACGTTGTTTCTCTATAAATGTACTTCTCAATAATCTCATGAGCATCGCGGCCCGGAATACACAATGAGTTAATATCTTCTACCTTCCGTGCGGCGCAATATTTTCGGCGTCACGAAAACCAGCAACTCCCGCTTGAGATTATCAGATTTATTCCTGCGAAACAGGCGGCCCAGACCGGGTATCTTGCCGAGGAACGGAATACTGTCCGTAC
>JADWMH010000246.1 GCA_015767355.1 Gammaproteobacteria bacterium | reverse complement strand
ATATTAATGAGAACAACGAGGTCGTCGGTTACTCTGAGTCTGTTACTGGAAATCATGCTGTTCTCTGGGATGAAAGAGGTGGAGTAACCGACCTCCACACTCTGATGTCAGTAGAGGGTTGGGTTCTGACTTCTGCCACTGCGATTAATGACAATGGCGATATCACTGGAACCGGCACGCTGAATGGTGTGACGCATGGTTTTCTATTGAGTTATGGCACAATATCAGGACCGTCACCTGTAGAGAACCAGGCTCCTGAGGCAGTGACCGGTGCTGATGTGACTTCCGGCAAGGCGCCGCTGACGGTGAATTTTGATGCATCGGGCTCCAGTGATTCCGATGGAACAGTTGCAACTGATGGTTACTCATGGGACTTTATGGATGGCAACTCCAGCACAGAAGCAAACCCATCGTATGAGTTTACCGTTCCCGGAACCTATCAGGTGACCTTGACTGTCACTGATGATCAGGGTGCGACAGCATCTGACTCCATCGCCATCACTGTCAGAAAAGGAAAACGCAAGTAGTCTGTCACGCAAACAACACTCCTTCCCTTACCGGCTTCCCGTAAATCACGGGAAGCCGGTTTTTTCATTCAGTAATGTAAAAGTCAGGCTTGTGGAAACACGACTTTAAAGATCAGGCCATCTCCCTCGTCAGGTTCATCAAGCACTATATCAGCATGGTGAATATCAGCGATGCGTTTGACGATCGACAGTCCCAGGCCGCTACCCTGCACTGTGGATGCCTGGTTGACGTCACGATAAAACCGTTCGAACACCCTCTCTCTCTGCTGCGGATCAATGCCCGGGCCGTTGTCACAAACGAGCAGTACGACCTCTTCATCCTTCTGCAGGACCGAAACATTGACCTCCCCTCCCTGACGGGTGTAATTCACGGCATTTTCAATGATGTTTCTTGCCAGAGTCATGAGCGCCGGCTCTATACCTCTCATGATCACAACAGCACAGTGCTCCATGCCGAGATCGATGTTTTTCTTCCCGGCGCAGGGCGCCAGGTCGGCGACTACCTGTGTAACAACCTTGCAGAGATCAACATCGATGAAATTCCTGGAGGAGGCTTCCGGATCGACCCTCGCCATCGTCAGCAGCTGCTCAATCAGGCGTGTGGCACGGTCAACTCCACTGTCGATTTGCTTAAGCGCCATGGCTTGTTGATCCCCGTCACTGGATCTCAGTGCAACTTGCGCCTGGGTCTTGATTGCCGCCATTGGCGTACGCAGTTCATGCGCCGCATCGGCTGTAAAGCGCTGTTCCCGTTCAAAAGCGGTTCTGAGCCTGGAGAAAAGAGCATTCAGAGAGGATATCAAAACGCTGATTTCCGACGGAATATGCTTGCTCTCCAGCGGAGAGAGATCTTCGGGGTGACGTGTTTCCACCTCTGTTGCCACCTGTTGCAGCGGCCGCAATGCAGCACCGATCAAAAACCACAGCAGCAGCATCAATATTGGCAGCGCAATAAACAGCGGCTGAATGATACTGCGGATAATATAGCCGGTTAACTCGTTGCGCACAGCCAGTGACTGAATGACATTGACGCTGATTCCTAAATCGCCATGCATGGAGAAGAGCCGGAACTGCTGATTGTTGAAAGAGTAAAACGTGAAACCGGCCAGTGCCTGGATACGACTCTCGGGAGCAAACTGCGACCTGGCAACCAGTTGATCACCTTTCCATACCTGAAAGGCGATGGAGGATTCATACTCATGCATGGCAGCATGTGATTTCGTCAGGTAATGAAGCTCTTCATCTTCGCGGATTTCACTTTCGAGGAGTGTGTAGAGCAATTTTGCCGATTGAACCAGCTCCGCATCAAACAACTCTTCGACTTCATGCCTGGCTTCGATATAGGCAAAGATCCCGACGATCACCCAGGCTGCAATAAATACCCCCGACAACGTGATCAGCAGACGTGAATGTACAGAATTCATTGCTTCTCCATCATGTAACCAACACCGCGTATGGTGCGAATCCAGTTGTTATCAAGTTTTTTCCTCAAGTGATGAATATGCACTTCCAGTGCATTGCTGCCGACATCACTCTCCCACCCATAGAGACTCTCTTCAATGCGGGACCGCGGCAGAGCACGACCGGCGTTAGCTGCCAGCAGCTCCAGAATGGCAAATTCCCGTTGAGAAAGGGCAACTTCCCTGCCATTCATGGTGACACGATGAGAGGATGGATCGATACAGAGTTCACCGTTCACGATATATGGAGATGCCCGGCCGCTTGACCTCCGCAGCAGTGCACGCATACGCGCACTGAGCTCATCAATATCAAAAGGCTTGACCATGTAGTCATCCGCCCCGCAATCGAGACCGGCAATGCGATCAGAGACGGTATCCCGGGCAGTCAGTATCAGCACAGGTATATCACTCTCTCTTGAGCGAAGCGCTTTGAGGAGATCAAGTCCGGAGAGGCCGGGCAGGTTCAGATCCAGAACCAGCAGATCAAACTCCTCGTGCTGCAGCGCCTTGTCGGCCACACGACCATCCTTCAACCAGTCAACGGTATAGCCATCCTGCGCCAATCCAGTCTGAATTCCCTCTCCCAGCAGAGCATCATCTTCAACCAGCAGAATGCGCATAGTAACAACCAGAAACTACGAGATAAATGTCATGAACAATCGAGAGCTTCTTGCAAAATTCCGAAATACACCACTCCCGCGAAGGCGGGGACCCATAGAGTCAATTATTTGCAGATCAATGCAAATGGATTCCGGCTAAAAACATGCCGGAATGACGATGTTTGCAAGTATCTCTTTAGTTAAAAGCTTAGCAGATTCACCGATTCCTGTGGTTACAGGAGTTTTCACAGCCTCCCCGCATCCCCAACCGGCGCTACCCAGTAGTGAATTCCGCTGCCATGGAATTTTCGTTTGAGTGCATCGATCACTTC
>JADWMH010000080.1 GCA_015767355.1 Gammaproteobacteria bacterium | reverse complement strand
TTTTTCAATCATTCAATGATTCCCGGCACCCTGATATTTGAATATGGCTGCTTCATGGTCTATTCTCACCGCATCATAGAGAATCTGCGATCCCTTCAATGAATCACAGCGATAATCCACAGCCACTCTCCGAAGAAACCAGTTACGTGAGTCATGGACTCCTTATCTACGACGACGAGGGTGAGGCCTTTGTAGAAACGGTGCGCAACAACGCTTTTGGCGTAGAGATCGAGGTCTCTCATATCGATCGCTTCGAGGAGTCGCCAATCTCCTATCTGCAACCCGGTGGGCATCTGCTGGTGGCGGCTTCAACGGCGGTAATCGAGCGCCTGCTGCATGTCGCGATAGAACATCAGCTGAGTATTGGCTTTCTTCCACTTCCGAATCAAAAATTGCTGATCCGTCAATACAGATTGAGCAGCCATCTTGAGCGTAACCTGGAGGTGGCGCTGCGTGACTCGCCGCAGGCGGTGGACCTCATCGATTGCGATGGCCGCCTGATGCAGTTCAAGGGAATCGTTGGTGAGATCCCCCTGGCGGACATGGGCAGCAGCGAAAAACCAAAGGGCATACGGCGCTTTCTGTATGGGTTGAATCATGGCGTCAGGCAGTTGTTCACGATGACCCTGCAAGCTGTGAGCATCGTCACGGCCAATGACAAGAGTATCAGCAGCGCTGTCAGCGGCCTGATCATCCGCCACTCCAGACCACGGGATTTTTACTCCCGGTTCGTTGGCGGTGAATATTCCATGCGTGACGGACAGGTGGGGGCGATCCTGATCTCGCCCTTTTCTGTGATCCAATACATCTCCTTTCTTCTCTCGGCGTTCTCCTCCTCCACGCGCAAACGATCGTTTCCCGCGTCGGTCGGGCAGGTGCGCTCCAGCACGATTCATATCGAAGCCGGGCATTCGCGCTGGCTGCATGTGGACGGCGCACTCAAGGTGGCGCTGCCGGTCACCTGCAGCGTGCTGGAAGACGCTGTCAGGGTCAATGCGCCTGGTGAGTTCTGGGAGGCCAACCCGCAATCTGAAATACACAAAGAATCGGTGAGAATTGACAACCTTCCCGATGAGAAGGAGAGCGCGAAATACCGGGGAAAACACATTCCACTCTTCTCCTACGCATCCGAGGAGCATTTTCGCGACCTCTTCGGGGCGCTGCGTGATGACGCGCAGGTCAATGGTCTCTATATCGTCTTCATGATTCTCAGTGCGCTGCTGGCCACCCTGGGGCTGTTGGCCAACTCAGCGGCGGTGGTGATCGGAGCGATGTTGATCGCGCCCCTGATGGCACCGATCGTCTCCCTCTCCATGGGATTGCTGCGCGCCGATGCTTCCCTGATCAATGCCTCCTGGATGAAAGTCACCCTGGGGATGGTGCTGGTGCTGCTGGCGTCTCTACTGGTGACGCTGCTGCTGCCGGCGCTGGAGTTGACCGATGAGATCAAGGCGCGCATTCATCCCACCGTTCTGGATATGGGAATCGCCATCGTCTCCGGGATTGCCGCGGCTTACTCGAAGTCATTCAAAGAGGTGGTGCAGTCGCTCGCTGGTGTTGCAATCGCGGTGGCGCTGGTTCCACCGCTGGCTACGGCGGGCATCGGACTGGGCCTGGGTGAGTGGCAGGTGTTCTGGCAGGCGTTTCTGCTCTTCAACACCAACTTCTTCGGCATCACCCTGGCGGCTATCCTGACCTTCCTGGTATTGGGCTATTCCGATATGGTAAAAAGCAAAAAGAGCGTGATTGCGATCGTTGTCGTGCTGCTGGTGATCTCCTATCCGCTCTATCTCTCTTTTCACGACACCGTAACGCGTCAACGGATGGCGGAGGCAACCGCGCAGAAACACTTCCTTATCGGCGGCAATGCGGTGCTCGTCAGGGTAGAGGAGGAGAGCGTATCCGGGGATGAGCCGGAACGCCTTGAACTGCGCGTGGTTGTCAATCGAACCCTGGCCCCCGGCGAAAGAGAGGAGCTAAAACGCAAGCTTGAACGCATCTACCAACAAAAATTACGCGTCTTCGCCACTGTCGAATATATTCTTGAGTAGCCTGAATTCAACAAGCGCTCATACAGCAGCTACAACCTGACCTTCACCTCTTCCGCCTGCTCCATGGCGGCGATTGCCTCTTCCAGATCGATCTTGTCCGGATTCTCCGTGCTCTGTTCGAGCAACCGCTGCAGCAGTTCATCCTGCTCCATGGTAAAACGCTCTCCATTCTGGTTCTGCACAAAAGCTGCCCAGGGGACGAACTTGGTCAGCGGGAAGAGCTGCCCCGGTTGCGGCGAAATGTCGATGTTGATGCCTGCGATGAATAACAGGTTTCGGTCCTGGTACTCCGGTTCTTTCAGCAGTGTGCGGTAGGCGCGGTCGAACTCCACCTGGGTATTGGCCAGGGCTGCGGCCAGAGCAGGGGACTCCGCGGTCAATATCTCAGGCATGGCAAAACTGAGATTCTGCTCCAGGTGGCTGCGCCCCTCTTCGCCCTCATCCTGGATCTGTTGTCTGAAGTAGAAAAGACCGGCGGTGAGAATCTCGCCGATGGGGGTGCGCTCGCCCTCTTTAAGTTCTGAGCCGTTGATTTGATGCAGCAGTTGCGAATGGATGCGATATCCCTTGGCGGTGCTGTAGACCCGCAGCGGCTGAATTTGTCCTCCCACCTCGTCGGCGATGATCATCTTCTCCAGCCGCAGGAAGATCCCCTTGCCGCGGTCGCTGTCCAGCAGCAGGTTGTCAATGACGATGATGGGCGTGCCGTCGAGGCGGGTAAAATAGATATTGTCACGGGCAAACTGGTACTCCTCGCTGTACCAGTCGAGGATGCCGCAGATTTTTCCGCAGGAAGATGTGAGACTGGCCTGGTCCGTCTGCAGCCGCCGGTAGGTTCCCCACTCCTGCTTTTCCGGATCGTAGCCGACATGGCTCGCCTGGATGATGACCAGATCCTTGCCGTGGTGGGCATGCGGCCCGTGGCGGTCGGTGGCGACGATGCCGCCGACCATGCCATGATTGAACGGGAAAGTGCCGAAGTGCTTGGCGATCAGGATGATCGGATAGCCCTGGCTCTCGTCGGAGCAAAAGGCGCGCGACGGCATGATGCGGCCCGCCTCGAAGCCCAGTGATTTGCACAGGTTGTAGAGGCGCGGTACGAACTGGCTGTAACGCATCATGTGATCGGTGACATGAAAATCCGCCATAGCATGTGGCATGTTTTAATCCTCTCAGAAATACATCGGCTTGGTTATTCAACATCCCAGATTGCTGGTATATTGTCAATGTATGAACGCAATTGAACTGACACTCTTCTCCAGCCGCCTGAATGCCGTTTGCGACGAAATGGGTGTGGTGCTGCAGCGCACCGCCTTCTCTCCCAATATTCGCGACAGGCTTGATTTCTCCTGTGCGATTTTTGATCTCAATGGAGACCTGTGCGCGCAGGCTGCGCATATCCCGGTGCACCTCGGCAGCATGGCCTATGCAATGCGTGATGTCATCGACAGTCTGGAGTGGCGGCAGGGTGACATGGTCGTCTTCAACGATCCCTTTCACGGCGGAACCCACCTGCCGGATGTGACCTTGGTGGCCCCGGTATTTGTCGGTGGTGTACTGCAGGCGTATGTTGCCAACCGTGCTCACCATGCAGATATCGGCGCCGATTCGCCAGGTTCCATGCCACTGTCGAACTCCCTGCAGCAGGAGGGGCTCATTCTGCAGCCTGACTACCTGTTGAAGGCCGGGTGTTGGCAGGAGCATATCCGTGAGCGCCTTATCACTGCGACGCGCAATCCGATCGAGTCTCTGGGCGATTTCAATGCGCAGATCAGCGCCAACCACGCAGGTGTTGAGCGCCTGAGTCTCTTCATCAGTCAGACTGCAGGGAGTGCTGGCGCAGATGCCTTCCAGAGAGGCATCGACGCACTCAATGCTTACGGCGAACGGCTGTCGCGCCGGATGCTGCGCGAGATTCCGGACGGTCTCTACAATTTCGAGGATGTCATGGATGATGATGGTCAGGGTACGCGGGATATTCCGATCCGGGTTGCCGTGACTGTGGAAGGTGATCGCTGCCTGCTGGATTTCAGTGGAACGGCGCTGCAGGTTGCCGGCAATATCAATTGTCCGCTGTCGGTAACAGCTGCTGCTGCCTACTACGTGTTTCGCTGCCTGATGCCGAAACAGACGCCTGCCTGCGCCGGAATTTTTCGTCCCATTGAAATCAAGGCGCCGCCGGGAACGCTGTTGAATGCGCGGCGACCGGCGGCCGTGGCGGCCGGTAATGTCGAAACCAGCACCCGTGTGGTGGATGTCGTGATGGGGGCGCTGGCGCAGGCGATTCCTGATCGCATTCCTGCCGCCAGCCACGGCAGCATGAATAATCTTGCGATGGGCTCGGATCATGATAGGGTGTGGGACTATTATGAGACCATCGGCGGCGGTATGGGGGCCGGGGCTGCTTACCACGGACTTTCTGCAGTGCAGACGCACATGACCAACACGCTGAATACGCCGATCGAGGTGATCGAGTCGCTGTTTCCGCTGCAGATTACAAAGTATGCGATTCGTAATGGATCAGGCGGCGCAGGCAAGCACCGGGGTGGGGATGGGCTGATGCGCAGCTGGAAATTTCTGCAGGCGGCACAGTTGACCCTGTTGACGGAGCGGCGGACACATGCGCCCTGGGGTCTGCATGGAGGTGAACCCGGCGGCAGGGGAAGGAATTTGCTAAATGGCAGCGAACTACCGGCTAAATGCCACCTGCATGTTGATGCCGGCGATAACCTGAGTATTGAAACCCCCGGAGGTGGCGGCTATGGGAAAGCGTAGGAGCGGCCATCTGGCCGCGAAATGCATCTTTTCCACAAGCACGCTTGCCGGGAGTGAAAATGTGACAGTTAGATGAAAAATCACATATAAAACAATAAATATACACTGTAACAAACTGAAAAATAACAAAAACAGTGATATTGTATAAAAAAAACACAATCTAAGCAGGAGCTAGTAAATAGCGCGCTCCGAGGCAAAATTACAGAAGCTTTCAACAGAGTTATCCACAGGGTCTGTGGATAAGAAATCCGATCAATGACATATGGCTGTTAAACGACAACTGAAAATCGCGATGATCGCTGCATTACTGCTGCTTCTGCTGCTGGCAATACTGCTGGTGACGTGGGTGACAGGGGCCTTTCTGCAGCTGGTGCAACAGCTCGATGCGCAGCCCGCCTGGGTCATGCTGCTCTATCTTGCTGTCATTCTTCTGCTGCTCATAGTCACTGCGGCAGCGCTGTGGTGGTTGCTGCGTCCATCCAGAAAAAGATTGGCTGAATCGGCAGTGGAGCGGCCGCTTACCCGGGAAGAGCTTGAGAAGCAACTGCTGCAGGCGCAAGAGCAGGGCGTCAGCACCGCCAGGGTCGAGCAGGAGCTGAAAAAATTGCAGCACCGCCAGGAGGCTGGTGTCATTCACATCGCCCTGTTTGGCGAGATCAGCAGCGGCAAGTCAACGCTGATCAAGGCGTTGCTTCCCGATGCACAGGTTGAGATCTCAGCGCGTGGAGGCAGCACCCGGGAGATCAACGAGTACCACTGGCAGAGCGCAGCAGGGGATGAGCTGGTGCTCACCGATATGCCGGGGCTCAATGAAGCGCAGGGCAGTCTCGACCAGGTTGCCGCCGATGAGGCGCAGCGCAGCCATATCGTCATCTTTGTGACTAATGGCGATCTCACGCGCACCGAATATGATGCCATGAGCTGGCTGCAGGAGTTGAAAAAACCACTGCTGCTGGTCATCAACAAGGCCGAGTGGTTTAGCGGGGAGGATCTGCAGCTGCTGCATGACTCCATTCAGGCGCGCTTTGCTGATCTCGTGGTGGTGGACGTGACGGCCAGTGGTGAGGAGCTGGTGATACGCCAGCTGCCCGACGGCAGTGAGGAGCGGGTGATGCGCCCACGTCCTCCGCGGGTGGAAAGACTCGCAGCGGCGCTGCAGCAGATCATCGACACCCATGGCTTGGTCCTCGATGAGCTGCGGGATTCTGCGGTGTTTGTGCTGGCGCAGAACAAACTGAATATTGCTATCAATGAAGAGCGCGCCGTGCAGGCGGAAAAGGTGGTCTCCACCTACACCAAAAGAGCCGTGGTCGGCGCCATGGCGGCTGTTGCTCCCGGCACGGATCTGCTCATACAGGGTTTCCTCGCGACCCGCATGATCAAGGCGTTGTCCACGCTCTACGAAGTCCCGGCGCGCGAGGCGGATACTGATCTGCTGATCGAGCTGGTGCAAAAGCATGTCGGCAAGACCATGACCTTGATCCTGGCGATTGCCGGCAACGGCCTCAAGGCTTTTCCCGGAGTCGGCACTCTGACAGGGGGCCTACTGCATGCTGTCGCCTATGGCATGATCTTCAACACGCTGGGGCATGCCGTCGCCAGCTCCCTGCAGTCACGTGGCGAACTGCGCCCACTGGTTGCTTCACAACTCTTTAAGGAACACCTGGGTGACGATCTGGAAGCGTCTGCAAGACGCTATGCCAAAATGGCCATCAAACAGCTCCGCGACTAACGAGAGCAACAGCGGCGACGATCATCTGCAGCTTGCACGCGAAAGCCTGCGCGAGCTGCTTGAAGATCCGCGTGTGCCTGAATCTGTGCGTGAAGAGCTGGCCGGCGACTACCAGCAGCTTGAACTCCTGCTCAGAAAACTGGAGCAGGAGGAGATCCATATCGCCGTATTCGGCCGCGTTAGCGTCGGTAAATCGGCGCTGCTGAATGCGCTGCTGGCTCAGACCCGCTTCGCGACGAGTCCACTCCATGGCGAGACCCGTGAAGTGGCGATGGGCCAGTGGAGCGAATACCGGGATGGCAATGTGCTGTTGATGGATACCCCCGGCATCAACGAGGTCGAGGGTGAGGCGCGTGAACGTCTTGCTGCAGAAGTGGCGGGCAGGGCCGACCTGGTGCTGTTTGTCGTCGATGGCGATCTGACCGCAACGGAGCGCAATGCGCTGCAGCTGCTTGAAGATCGCCATCTGCCGGTGCTGCTGATCTTCAACAAGATCGACCGCTATACGCTGCAGCAGCAGCAGGAGATTGTCGAATCGCTGCAGCGGCATACCTCGGGATTGGTCAATGAAGAGGATATCGTGACCGCCTCGGCGGATCCCTCACGACAGATCATCATCCACGTTGCTGAGGATGGCAGCGAGACCGAGACCACCCGGCAGCCGGAGGTGGATGTCGAAGCCGTGCGTACGCGCCTGTGGCAAATCCTCGAGAAAGAGGGGAAATCCCTGGCGGCCGTCAACGCCACGCTGTTCGCCAGTGATATCGGTGATCAGATCGGCGCCCGCATCATGCAGGCCAAACATCACCTGGGTGCGCAGATGATTCGCACCTACTGCATCGCCAAGGGTGTGGCGGTTGCCCTCAATCCGATTCCAATTGCGGACCTGGTTGCCGCAGCCGTGGTCGATGCCAGCATGATCGTGCACCTCTCCAGGCTCTATGGACTGCCGCTCAATCGGAGTGAGGCAAAAGAGCTGGTGATGGTAATCGGCGCGCAGATGGCGCTGTTGATGGGAACCGTGTGGCTGGTGAACCTGCTCTCGTCGGCATTGAAATTCGGCACCGGCGGACTCTCTGCCGTCCTTACCGGCACCGCCCAGGGGGTGCTGGCCTACTACAGCACCTATATCGTCGGACAGGTTGCCGAACGCTACCTGGCGCAGGGAAAATCCTGGGGTGAAGGCGGGCCAAAACTGGTCGTCACGGAGATTCTCGACTCCATCGACCGTGACACACTGCTGGCTGAAGCAAAAGCGGATATACGCCAGCGCCTGAAAAAGCAGGCGTGAGATCTCTCACAGTCGTTCGAGATGATAACGAGGCCGCAGGGCGACAATAAGTTTGCACATGGCGCCGCAAAATGGCGGGGTGCGCTCCGCTTACGCCGCCCTACGTGTTACCTGTCATTGCGAGGAGTGGGAACGACGCGGCAATCTGGTTCCCTCGCTCCAGCGTGGCAACCCATACCAGAATATGCATTCTCACATGGGGACGAGGAACATCAATCCATGGTTTGAATAGGTCTCTGTGAAGGTTTGACAAGCCGAATGATCAGCGTACTATCCCAATAACAATAATTGTTATTGGAGGTTGGTATGAATGTCTCTCTTACACCGCATTTTGATGAATTCATCAAATGCCAGCTTGAATCCGGACGCTATCACTCGGCCAGTGAATTAATTCGGGATGCTCTGAGGTTGCTAGAAGATCGGGGCAGCCAGATAAACAAGTTGCAGGCCGATCTGCAGCAAGGTATTGGTAGCGGAAAATCCACGCTACTGGATATCGAAGCGATCAAGCGCCAGGGTAGAAAACGACTGGCTTCGCAGAAATAGATCGCATGCCCCGGCTTCTTAAACGCCCACAGGCAGAAGAGGATCTACTGGATATCTGGTGCTATATCGCCCGGGACAATCCTGATGCTGCAGATGCATGGATCGACCAACTGGGTGAAACGGCCTGGAGGCTGGCCGAAAATCCGGAAATCGGAACAACAAGGGAAGAACTACTGCCGGGAATTCGCAGTTTTCCCGTGGGAAATTATATTCTCTTCTACCAGGCTATCGATGACGGCATAGACTTGATCCGGGTTCTGAGTGCATATCGGAATCTGGAATCGTTATTCCAATAAATGCCTCATCCTAACTATTCAGCTGGCTACATAGAAGCTATTAATGAACCACGCATCCCATAACAAACTCGTCTCCTTCATCTGGTCCATCGC
>JADWMH010000245.1 GCA_015767355.1 Gammaproteobacteria bacterium | reverse complement strand
GGCCAGGATGGCGCGCGTAATGGTTCCAAATTATCCTCACCATGTAACCCAGCGAGCTATTCGGCGCCAGAAGACGTTCTTCTGTGAAGATGGCTATCGCTATTCCATTGAACTCATGTCTGAGTTCTCAACGCAATCGGGAACAGAAGTTTGGGCTTATTGCCTGATGCCCAACCATGTCCATCTGGTGATGGTTCCAGGTGAAGAAGATGGCTTACGGGCTGCGTTGGGAGAGGTTCACCGGCGTTACACCCGACACATTATTTTTCGCGAGGGATGGCGTGGACATTTGTGGCAGGTGCGCTTTCATTCATTCACCATGGATGATGGTTATCTGTTATCTACTGTTCGTTATGTAGAGAGAAATCCAGTTGTTGCGAGGCTATGCGTTCATGCGGAAGCGTGGAAATGGTCTAGCGCACGTGCTCACCTCAAGGGAGAAGACGATGAATTGGTTCGAGTACAACCTATGTTAGATCGCATTGGCGTGTGGCGTGACTTCCTCTCAGATGCAGCCAGGAATGATGATGAAGAATTGATCGATCGACACAGCAGAACCGGGAGGCCATTGGGCTGTGCCGATTTTGTACGCAAGCTGGAAGTCATTACAGGCGAAGAACTGGCTCCTAAAAGAGCAGGCTGAAAACCTGTTATCAGGGAATAAGTATACTGTCCCCCGAATAGTTGTCATACAACTGTCATGGTTCAGGATGTAAAATGATCTGATGAACATTTGTGGCCATCATTTATGACGACGCGCATCCTCATCATCGAAGATGAAAAGCCTATCAGGGAGATGATCCGCTTCGCCCTGGAGCGTGAAGGGTATAGGGTCGATGAGGCCGGAGATGCCGCTGCAGCTACATCCTGTATTTCTCTACATCGCCCGGATCTGATGCTGGTCGACTGGATGCTGCCTGAAGTCAGCGGCGTTAGTCTGGTTCGATCGCTGCGCCGTAGTGAAATCAATCGTGATATCCCTGTCATCATGCTGACCGCACGGGGAGAGGAGAGCGACAGGGTGACAGGGCTCGAAGCAGGGGCTGACGATTACATGTCCAAGCCCGTGGCCATCAAAGAGATGCTTGCGCGTATTCGCGCCCTGCTGCGCCGCAGCAGAGGGTTTTCTCAGGAGGAGACGCTGCAGGCCGGGATTATCAAGCTCAATATTGCAACTCATCAGGTGGCAATTGATGGAAAGAGCGTTCATTTCGGGCAGATGGAGTACCGCCTGCTGAAATTTTTTCTGCAGCATCCGGAGAGGGTCTATTCGCGTGGTCAGCTACTCGATCTCGTGTGGGGTGAGACTGTCTATGTCGAAGAGCGCACCGTTGATGTGCATATCCTGCGACTGCGCAAACTGCTGAAGCCCTATGGGGTCGAGGGCATGGTGCAAACCGTGCGTGGCGCCGGTTATCGGTTTTCTCTGGCCGTGGAATCATGAACAACGCAATCTCCTATGAGCGTTGGCGTCTGCTGCTGATGCTTGTCTCGATAGGCGCCATAGGACTGCTGACAGACAACTGGATAGTGGCGATTCTGCTGCCATCCGCCCTCTATATCATGTGGAGCTTCTATCAGCTCTATGCGCTCGAACGCTGGCTGCGCAAGGGGGCTGTGAAGAAAAAGGCACCCGATAGCGGCGGCGCATGGGGAGAGATCGTGCAGCATATCTATCGTCGCCAACTTGCTGCTGCAAAGAGTAAAAAGCGCCTCGCAAGCATGCTCACACGCTTCAACACCACGATTTCCGCATTGCCGGATGCAACAGTTATCCTCAACGCCTCTTTCGAGATCGAGTGGGCCAATAAAGCAGCGCGTGAGGTGCTGGGGATCGACAAGAGACGCGATATTGGTCAAAGGATCGACAATCTGATCCGCAATCCCGACTTTCATCGCCTGCTGAATAAAAAACGCAACAAAAAACAGAAAAATCTGGAAATGCCGTCTCCTCTCAATCCGACTGACACCATAAGTGTACGGCTCGTTCGCTATGGCAAGGGGAGTGATCAATACCTGCTGCTGGCGCGTGATATCAGTGAACGCATCGAGGCGCAAAAAACACGCAAGGCGTTCATCGCCAATGCCTCGCATGAACTGCGCACCCCGCTGACGGTGATATCCGGCTATCTGGAGATCATGCAATCCGCGCCAGAACTCTGTGAAGAGATGCAGGAGCCGGTTAGAGCTGCTGCAGAACAGGCGCACAGAATGGAACAGATCATTACCCACCTGCTCGAGCTCTCCCGTCTTGAATCGGCAGAGCTGGCGGAGAGTGACGGCGAGCGAGTCGATGTGCCGGCAATTTTGAACAACATCAGCAGCACTTTTTCACTCGCCGGGGATGACGGCTCTCACATGATCAATCTCGATGTGGATCCTGCGCTTCATCTCCTTGCCAAAGAGGAGGAGATGCATAGCGTGTGCCTGAACTTGATCAACAATGCCGTTAAATATACGCCGCCCGGCAGCACCATTGATATTCGCTGGTATCAAAACAGCGTGGGGCAGGCCTGTCTGGATGTCGAGGATGATGGCTACGGGATCGCTCCTGAGCATCTTGCTCATGTCACAGAGCGCTTCTATCGCGTTGACGAGGGGCGCAATAGTGAGGCAGGTGGCACCGGTCTGGGTCTTGCAATCGTCAAGCATATTCTCACCCGCCATGGCGGACACTTGTGGGTTGATAGCACGCTTGGAGAAGGCGCAACTTTCAGAGCCTGCTTTCCGAAGAGTAGAGTTCTCAGCTGAACAATAGTTTGCAGTCATCAGTATGCAGTTTGCAGCAAAAACAACAAAATAAAGTTGGCAGTTGCCAATGAGCCTCTTGCAAAACTCGAAAATCCGTCATTCCGGCGAAGGCTGGAATCTATAGAATCAACCACTTACAGATCGAAAAAATGGATTCCGGCTAAAAAC
>JADWMH010000244.1 GCA_015767355.1 Gammaproteobacteria bacterium | reverse complement strand
TTGATCACAGCTTCCTTCAGCAAGGAAATGACCCGAAACCCACCCCTTGACCCCCTGGTATTCGACATGACACCATCTGGGATGATCTTTGTTTGCCGCCGCCTGCTCCTGCTTTGAGAGATTTGTGAATTCATCCATACTCAGTCCGCCTTTGCAGCCGAGGTTTCTGACGCAATCCGCTCCCGGCGGGATCTCTCCCACTTTTCCGGCATGCGGATCAGCATGACTGCGTATGTTCAATACATCATCACTGGCAACGCCATGCACGCGGTAGAAATCAGGGCCGTCTGCTTCTGCATGAGCAAAGCCGGTGACAGTGATCATCAGGGAAAAAATCAGTTTCAAAGTTGTTTTCATGGCCTGGTCTCGAAAGGTTGGTTTTAGGGGAAAAGTTTTAGCCGGTAAACGATGAAGGAATGCTGCAAAACCCATTGCTAAAGAAAACCCAGCACAGTGACCGGGCTGTTGATGATGGTGCTTTCAGGGAGTTAATCGCTTTGATATCTTCTTCGTTGAACTGATTCCCGCTCTAACTTGCTCTGATGATGCGAAGCCTAGTGATGTGGAAAACCGTTCTCAGGCGTGCAGGAATGGCAAATCTCTCCCGCAGGATCACGCCATTTGCCAATGTGCTTGTCATAGTAGAATCCGTCCTGCTCATCACTACCAGATTTTTCGCCGGAGTCAGAATCGTGATACTTCTTGTGATGATCGACCTTGACCTTCACGACGTCACCGCCTTTGTTGACTTTGCAGAAGCCCATGGCTGAAGTCTTTTCAGTCTGGACCGACCAATCAACACGTGCTTCCCCGTGTTTCAGGGGAACTGAGGCCGAAACGGAGATGTCTGCCATGGAAGCATCGCTGAACCTTTCTGCGACAGCATTCTTACACCACTTTTCCCCGAGGGCGTGGGCGCTTCCTGTGGCGCCGAATAGTGCGATGAGCGCCGTACCAACGGCCAGAGAACGATGTTGGGATTGTTTCATTAGAACTATCCTGGAGAGGTTGATGGAAGGGTTACTCCCCGTAAGTGAATGCATGTCTCTTCAGAGTCATATCTCGATCATGGCTTACTTCGCTTGAGGAAAAAAGATTATACATCCTGAATTTGGTGAAACCACGCGTGTTTTCCTCACTGCTGAAAAAAAACATACTATAATGAGGCTCCGGTGGCATTGCCCGGTATGGTGCTTGATGGCGTGGTCCATGTCGTGAGCAAGTCCGACGTATAGGAGTAGATGAATTTGGACTGAAGCATTTTTTCTTGGCATGTTTGCATGCAGCCCAGGATGCCAAGATATGCACGATGGGCATGAGAGCGTGTTAGATATCTAACCCGTCTGATTTCCGGGGTGATGAATGTGTAAGCCGCGTCTACAAGCTCTATCCGTATGATTATCTCAGTCCCTTTGAGAGTGCTTTTCCAGAGTGTGGGAATTTGGATAGAATGACCATCGATAGGGTGAAAAGCGAGAGGTCAGTGACTCGGTTGAGAATTGACCTCCTATAAACAGACAACAAAGAGATATTCAATTATGAAGAGTTTTCTTATCGCAGTTATCTTTCTGATCATTGGCGGCGCCATCGGTGGTTTTGTGGCGCTTGGGTTCGGTTCCGTCGCTGGACTTGCTGGCGGTTCCCAGGTAGGCATCTGCCTGGCGATGGAGACAGCAAAGAGCAATGGCTTGCTCACGGCGGAACAGGTTGACACAGTCATCGCGGATACGGTTAATACCATCCGAAGCAAATCATCGGCTGATGCCACCAAGGAGATCAAATGGATCAGTAGTGAAAAGGGTTGTGCGGAGTTGGTGGCGGACATCACAAAATCGTTACAATAGCGGTTCTCTGCAGACTGGCGCTGAGGAGAAAAGCGTTTCTCGTAATCTCAGCGTTTTGTTCACCAGGACCAGCTTCCTCTTGACTCTTAATCTCAATCAGGTATTGCCATGATAATCACCAAATCACACTTGTTTCTGACGTTCTCAGCCTTGGTGATTGCTGTTGCTCTCGGATTCCATTTTTCTGTTGCTCAAGCTGAGGGTGCGGCCGAAGAGGCCTTCGGCTCGTGGCGCGTGATGTGTAAGAATAAGTCATGCACCGCCTACCAGTACGGCGTAGGCGGTTCTTCACCCGTCATTTTAAGGGTCAAACGCGGCATGCCACCTGCTCCGGAGATGCTCATCGAGGGCGGCCCCTTCGATGCCGCCGGTCTCGTGAAGTTCATCATCGACGGCAAGGACATCGGCGGTGGCCCCGTCGGTCTGGACCGCAAGGGCGAGATCGATACCGTCGTGTTCGAGTCGGACGATATCACCCTGAGTCTAAGCCGACAGATGAAGAAGGCTGAGAAGCTGAACATCGAGTTGCCGACGAGCAGGGGTGTGCAGAGCATCAAATTCAGTTTGGATGGCTACAGTGAAGCGATGGATCGCGTGGAAGCGTCGCCCGATTGATGATCATCGGTTTGCTAGTTTTTGTATAGCTGCCGTTCAGCGGTTTCGGCTGAACGATTACTGTGGCTCGCCCGTGGACTACTACCGACGATTCCGTTGAATCATCGACACTAGAGCATATGCGACGAACCCCAGAACCACAACAGCAAGCCACCATGGGATAGCGTCGACGGCCCACGAGACTGCAACGATAATTAATCCGAGCACAAGTAAAATTGGTGTGATGTATCGATTTTGCCAGTCGACTGATTTCTGTGCGCGTGTCTTAGGTTTCTCGCTCATTCTGGTAAAATAACATCCCGATAAGAAGAAAAAAGCCCTTATGTGCTTCAATGACTGCTCTGAGTATTGACCGGTCATTCACTACGCCCCTCCAAATAGCCCATCTCGCCCATTTTTTGAACGCCAGGAGTTACTCAGGCCATACAAATGAGCACACAAAAATCGTGCTTCTTAATCTCGTTTGAACG
>JADWMH010000243.1 GCA_015767355.1 Gammaproteobacteria bacterium | reverse complement strand
CGTTTCGCCAAGCAGATTGGCGACCATCTGCGGGCAGCATGTCATGCCGGCCGCTGCAACCGGCTGCTGCTGGTTGCAGGCCCTCATTTTATCGGCCTGTTGAAAGAACAGCTCGGTTCACTGGCGGATGTGACGGTTACCGGGATCGTAAAGAACCTGGGACAGTATGATTCCCGTGAAATCCGCACTCACCTGCCTGAACGTTTATGAGCGTCCCCGCTACGGCCCCATCCTCGGACAGACTGCTGGCGCGCATTCAGGAATAAACCTGTTTTACATATTCATTGATGCTTTTTCGCACATCATGCGGGTGCCTGACAATATCCTGTATCAGCCGGAAAAGTGGATACTCTGCCGTGTTGAACAACCGATGCTGACTCACCATCTCGAGTGTATGGATACCCTCCCCTTCGATACCCTTGACCTCTTCTCTTGCCAGCATACGCCCCAGCTCATGATGATGTGAATTCTCACTGGTGGCAGTCGTGATCAGGTCCCCAAGTCCCGCCAGATGATAAGGGCTGCCCGCCTGACCGCCCATTTCACGGACAATCTGTTCCAGTTCAAGCAAGGCAGCGACCGAAAGATAGCCGCGCATGTTATCACCCAGCTGTAATTCGTCCGCCATGCCAAACACCATGGCATAGACATTCTTCAGGATCACCGACCAGCTGATCCCTGTAATATCTGAAGTATGCTCAATATAAAGAGGCGTGCCATCATATAACTCACGTATCTTGTGATATGAATCTCTATCACCACAACCCAGTTGAGCGAAGGCGTAACGGCCGGCGCGGATCTCTTCAGAGATCATCGGCCCATACAGCAGGGCATAGGCCTGATGCGGTGCAAGCGCCCCGGCAAAGATTTGCGCAGCAGTTTGACCTGTTTCGTCCAGGCCCTTGGCAATACTCAAACAGAGTGAGCTGCTCTTGAGCAATGGCGCGATTTGCTCAGCGACCTCCCTGTGTGGATTGACCGGCAGGCAGAACAATACGATATCCGCCCGGGGCGCAGCATCCTCAAGCACCACTGACTGGAAATTGTCCTGAGGATACTTCTCCCAGATATCCAGTTGCTGACGTTGTTTGAGAAGGTATTCCATAGCATGGCCCATTTCACCATACCCCAGGATCAACACCCTGAACCGTTCTGTCATACGCCACACCTTATTTGTCTTTTGACAGTGTCATCATCGAATATCAGTTCTATCATATAGCAATCAAAACAGCACTGGAACCAGCTGTTTTTTGATCCGGGTACGGTATGATATATGTATAGAAAATGTGCACAGCATGCGGAGAGATCATGGCAACTATTCAAAAAATCACATTGGATGTCCTCAAACCCCATCGCCCCAATGCCCTGGAATTTGCTGCTGCGGTGGCTGATCTGAGTCAGGGGATGCGCGTTCAGGTGATTGTTGATGCGGTCGATGAAAAAACCGAGAGTGTTCTGCTGGTGATCGAGGGCGGAGAGATTGACTTCGATGCGATTTCACAACGCATCAGCGAAATGGGCGCTACGCTGCACAGCATCGATGCGGTAGAAGTGCTCGGCAAACAGAGTGACACGGGCAACGCATCCTGATGCAGAGTGGGGAGTTGCATCGCCTGTTATTGCATGTGCAGGGCGCACGAGGCATCGCCAGGCGCTATTTTATCACCAACGGCTTCGATGGCGCCCTCACCATGCTGGGACTGATGGTTGGTTTTTTCCTCAGCGAGCATGCGGCATTGCCGGTTGCGATCAAAGCCTGCCTTGGAGCAGCGGTGGCGTTGTGCATGAGCGGTTTGAGCAGCGCCTATCTGAGCGAGTCGGCTGAAAGAAAAAAGGAGCTGCATGAACTGGAACAGGCCCTGATCGCTGATCTTGGGAATTCGGATGTAGGCCGCGCAAGCCGCCTGGTCCCTGTTGTCGTCGCACTGGTCAACGGATTGTCACCCCTGCTGATCTCGCTGACGATCATGACGCCGCTGTGGATGGCGCAGCAGGGTGTCGACCTTCCCTTGTCACCCTTTCTGCTTGCCTCGCTTATCGCCCTGCTGTTGATGTTCCTGCTTGGCGTGCTGCTTGCGAGACTCAGCAGAGAATTCTGGCTGTGGTCAGGTTTGCGCGCCCTGGCAATCGCCGCAGGTACGGCGCTGATCATTGTTGCTATCAGCGCGTAGATGATCTGCAGATGACAATCCCGTCGAAGAGTGAAATCAGGCTCAAACTTCAACGATCATCAGGGTTCCGGTTACTGCCTGTCAAAGGGACGAAGGAGACCGGCAGGACGCTTTTCTCGGTGACGTTCCCCTCTTCATCCTTGCTGATCTCCATCAGCTGCTGCGTCAGCCACTGGCCTCCCAGCGGAATCACCAGGCGTCCGCCGGGTTTGAGCTGTCTGATCAGCTCAGGAGGGATATCCTCGGATGCCGCAGTCACGATGATGGCGTCGTAGGGCGCCTGCTGCAGCCACCCCAGGCGACCGTTGCCGCATTTGACGGAGATATTCTTGTAGCCGAGATTGTGCAGGAATTGCTGCGCCTGTTGAGCCAGTTGTGGAATGATCTCGATGCTGATGACCTGTTTGACCATGCGTGACAGGACGGCCGCCTGGTATCCGGATCCGGCGCCAATCTCCAGCACCACGGAATCGCTGTCGACCTCCAGCATGTCCGTCATCAGGGCAACGATATAGGGTTGTGAAATCGTCTGCCCCCGGCCAATCGAGAGTGGGTAGTTGCCCCAGGCGAGTTCGCGATCCTCCTCGCGCACGAAATCTTCACGATTGACCTGCATCATCGCCTCGTAAACTTCGGGCTTGAGGCTCTCCCTGCCGGTATAGGATGCAGTTTGCCTGACCTCGCTTTTGATTTCGTGAATCAGCCTCTCGAGCGCGCGGGATGGAAATGCGTGCGTCATGTGCCTTCCCGCCATGATG
>JADWMH010000242.1 GCA_015767355.1 Gammaproteobacteria bacterium | reverse complement strand
CCCGGGGATGCCGCCTGATCAATTCATGATCTCGGGTGGAGGGAATACGCGGTTGGCAATCCTGTATGAACTCTCTGAAGAAACCGGTAATACCAAGTTTCAGTCTCATCGATTCATCTATGAAGCCTGGAAAAGTGAATCCAGCAATGTGATCGCGCACCTGATCGAGAATAACGAACGCGGTGAGATGATGTTGATCGACAAAGCACGCGCCATCTTCGATGCGAAGTCACTCCTGGAAGCTGAAACAGGGGATCAATATACCAATCGGAAGTTGGTCGATGTTCTCAAAACAGCAGGGCTCTCTTCGGTTTACAGCACGCTGATCAATACCTACGAATTTGCGCTGGAGACGCTCTATCCGGTGATTCCTGATCTGCTGGATCAGGGGCTTGGTCGGCCGCAAATCAACCGCGTCAACAAGCTTCTGAATGCGGCACAGCGGCTCTGGGCGCATCATAATCCTGACGAAGCGGATGAATTCCAGCAGCTGTTTGCGGAATTGCTCGCCAGGCAGAATCATGCCGATCCATCTGATGGATGGCAGGAACAACTCCAGGCAGACGTTGTTCGAGAAATCGCGCAAGGCGACCGCAATGCGTTTGAGATGATACGCGTTCAACTCGAACATCTACTGAACAGTGGCAGTCTGCTGTCAGTGGACGAGGCAGCGACAGCATCCCCCATCCCTCCTGAGCCAAACAGAGAGAAGCAGGAAAAGACGAAAGCAGTACCTGAGCCATCGGTGAGGAGATCAGCAGCACAGCAGCAGTCAACCGAGGATCCAGCACGACTACAAATGCCAGAAAAGGATTCAGCACCCCCCCTTCATGCTGCTGACTCACAACCAACTGAAGCAGATCACTTCGACGAAGGATCATCTGCCAGACATGCCCGGCAGCTGGAAAAGAAACCTCTCTTCAAGGCAGGAACCCTTCAGGCGGCGTATTTTGCGCAAGAACAAAAGGCGAAGGATCCGGGTACTATCGATCAGTTGCGGAAGGAGATCTTCACACAGGCATTCGAGCTGGCTGAACTGGCATTTGCAGAGCCCGAGGATGCGCAGTGCGTTGTCAGCATCGACAATGGCGCCGGGTTTTTTATCAGGGAATTTCCAACACTAGCCGTCACTGATGAAGCGCCAAACAATCCGAAGATCAAGATTACCCGGGAAGAACACAACAAGCGCCTGATGATGCGGTCAGCCAGCTGCCTCGACTTCCTGCTCAACCTGTCGGAACAGTGTTCTCCATCGGCCACAGCTGTTATCGAAAGCACAAACTGCTATCCGGAAAACTCACTGCTTGCCAGCTATCATCACTCGATAGCTATTGGTCGATATGAAACGCCAGAGAGCGAACCCTCGGCACTACAATCCTGGCGGACTCTCTTTGATCGCCAACGGCATAATGCACTGTCGTACAGCTATTACAACCTGCCGGTCGATACGTCACGTCATGTTAATCAACTGATGAGGGAGTTACTGGATAAACATCACTCCCTCACTGAGGTTCACTCTTTTCAGAGAGGGGATCTAACTCTGTGGACCATGGAGGTGCAATCATGAACGCATCACAGGCAGTCGCCCTGCATGACCTGCTCCAGAGTATTGACAAAGGCGATCAAAATGCCGTCGCTCGTGCTGGAATCACAGCCAATAACGCGAGCCGCCTGATGGATTTACAGGCGCAGGAGCTTTCAGCGCTGTTTCAAACAAACGCCGCATTTATCAAGATCGAGATCGATAACGCCGTACTGGATCTCCTCCTGCAAAGCATCGCCAGCAATCGTTCACGGCATCAGACAGCCCATGCATTGATTGAAGCCGACGCGCCACTGGAGATGGTCCGTTACTACTACCCGGATATACAGCGCACGCAGTACGGCCTGCAGCGACGGCTATTCGGATTGAAACCAGCGCCACAAGGCCGCACACGTTCCCCCGATGAAGATCTTGAGATGGTCATCGCCACAGCCTGGTTTCATCACGTCAAGGATCAGGATAACCCCACACCAGCTGATTATCTCAAGGTGCATCAGGCAAGCAATGCACCGATCCGGCAGATCTGGGCCATGCACAAGCCGCAAGGCCACGGAGTTCCACTATGACCGGCGAAATCACAGTCATTAAGAGAAGGGATGAATCACTCCGCTTCCTTGGCAACTGGCATGAATCCATTCCGAGGATCCTGTTTATGGACCCGTTTATGAACGCCTATGACCGCAATGTCTATTGCGTCATCCGGGCGCTCATCAGCGAAGAGGGTGTCGCTCCACATCGGGAGATGCGATTTCCGGATTACAGCGCGATCATGAAATACGGCAATATCAGATCCAGAGCGACAGTCGCCAAAGCCATCACTGCTGCACGCATCATCGGCTGGATCGTTCAGAACAATCCCTCAGAGGGGTTGGCGCGTGATAAAACATCTGGCCGTTTCAAGCCCAAGCAGTGGCTTTTTCTTGACGAGCCGATGCCGCACAGTGAGATCTGTCAGTATGACCATGGTTTTGTTGCCTTCATCAAACAGGCGGCAGGTCGCCAGGATGAGCATATTTCTGATCTGGCACAGCGTGTTCTTGCGGCCTTGATCGACGATCACGGGAGTGAGCAGGATGAGACTCTTTACGACCGCCGCATCGATGCCTATGAAACCGTCAAAGCGGATTCAAATACCAATCCAGAGAGCCAATTTTTTGGAATTTCCCAGAAGCCAGCGGATGGAAATCCGGACAGACCAGGCTTCCAGGAGGAAGAAAATCCACCGTGTACAGAATATGAACACGGTAGAAAATCACCGAGTACAGTATATGAACACGGTGGAAAATCACCGAGTACAGTAAATGAACACGGTAAAAAACCACCGAGTACAGAATATGAACACGGTAAATTGCACCAAGTTGGTGCAAATTCACCGAGTACAGTAAATGAA
>JADWMH010000241.1 GCA_015767355.1 Gammaproteobacteria bacterium | reverse complement strand
CATAACGCTGCTATGCGCCTCTTGCTGCGCCTTGAATAGGAACAACATTGCTGCGCGATATAGGGAAGTTATTTATGGACAACTCCTTATCAAAAACCCCATGCATTATTTGAGCTTGCGCATTCTCAAAATGTAATGCCTGCCCTCAGCCCTGCCACGATCTGAAAACTGCTGCCGTCATCCAGACCTTCACCGAGAATGATCTGCAGGTCAGGTGTAATCATGAGTTCCTTGGTTGCCTGCCAGCGATAGTAGATCTCACCGACGCCTTGCCATGTCCTGCTGTCGATTGAGGATCGTCCCAGGCCCAGGCCGACTCCGAGGTGATCATATTTATTGATTTCACGTCCCCAGCCCAGCATGAACAACTGATCCACCTCGGCCGCCTCTCCATCTGAAAAGGCATAGCGTGCAACAAATTGGTCACGCTCGGAAACCCCTTTATGCTCCATCACCAGACTGACTCCCCTCCCTTCCGGAAGTCTCTCTTCGCCATTACTCCGCGTCTCCCAACCCATCAACTGCACCCGCGCATTTCGATTCGCGATGCCTTTGAAGTCATATCCACCCTGCGCTGAATAAAAAAGCGCTGAGGAGCTCAGGCTCAGATTCACTTTTTCATCTGCGGCAGTTCCCTGGATATTGGAAGCACCGACTGTAATATCCCAGCCCCCGGCATCTTTCCATTGTGCAATAAAGCCCGCGCCAAACCCCGGAAAAGCAACGGCAGGATTATTCGAAAAGGCGTAGTTGAGAAAGTAGCGCTTAGCGCTGCGCAAATCGTGTTTATCAAAAAAGTGATCGATGCTGTACTGGCCGTAGCGCAGCGTCAGCCTCCCATCCGCAAGCTCCTGGCTGAAATAGAAATTAGGTATCTGAAACCCGGCATCGCTAAAGCCGTCCACGGTTTTCCACAGCAAACCGGTGGCGGAACTGATTTCAGAAGGGGCGTGATCACTATAAGCGTGCCTGTCGCGCAAGCGGAAGGAGAGATAGAATGGCCGGTCATATTTTTGACCAAACAACAACCAGCGGGCGCTGAATGAAACTTCTCCGGAAGATGCCCCAAGATTGTCTTGACTGCCGGAATATCCCTGGGCGAGCGCATCATACGCGTAGACTGTCTCCAGCCTGATTTTTTTGTGCATCTCCTCGCGCCAGGCGCGAAATTTGTCGAAAAAAGGGGGAATCAGACTTGGTCTGCTTGGATCGTAATCAAGAACATCCCTGCGCTCAAGCGTGGCATCGATACTGTCTGCAGCTTCTTCGTCCCCCACCCCGGGTGAGATGAAGGATTCATTTGCCATGACGGGAGAGGCGCACCAGGCAAGCAAACAGAGCGGTCGGATGAGAAATGAGCGCATAAGTTGAAGATATGGCTTCTACGATTTGCAATAAAGCATAACAGAAATCAGCAGTGTAAACGGATGGTTGAATCATAAGTTGCGATTTTCCCACCACCTCATTACACTTCAGCTAACAAGAAAGAACTCGAACAGGAACTGGTACAGCATTCAGCTGCCATACAGCAATTACCCTGTTGGACAACTTGAGGGACCGTCTGTATTTCAACAGACTCTCTTTTTGACCCACATTTGTCTGCCCGCAGTTTTAACCAAAGGAGAAAACAATAATGAGCACCTCTATCTCACCCATGAAACAACTCGACAAGGCGATGAACGGTCTGCGTGACCTTGGACTGGTTCCCGAAACCACCGAGGATTCGCCGATCATCTCCCTGATTGAACAGATTTCCGACCTCGATGAAGAGAAAACCATCGCTATTGCGCGCACCCTCAACCAGGCGTCGCTGTTCAACCAGGTCGTACGGGAACAGATCGATGCTATGAATATCGGCCAGCGCTATGAGGATATCACCAACTCATTCAACAGCATTCGTGAAGATACCAAGAGCATGGTGGATCAGCTGGAGGATGGCAAGATCGATACATTTGAACGCGTCGGCAACGTCTGGATGAAAGTCACGCGCGGCGACATCCCGCAGCGCTTCGACAAGATCAAGGGTGTTTACCTGGAGGTCGCTGCTGATTCGAAAGATCAGATCAAGCGGGAACAGCTGATCCTCAATGCCTACCAGGATTTTCGCGGCGCCCTCAAGGAGTCGGAAGTGCTCGCGCTGGAGGTGCTGAAAAAGGCGGATGAAAAACTCAACGGAGCCAAGGGCGCACTGGAAACTGCCATGAAAGCCGTCGATGCCTATACGGGTGAGGATGCTGCTGCAAGGGCGAAGCTTGAGATGGAGCGTGATCTGAAAATTCGCGGTGTCCAGGATGAAGACCGGCGCTACCAGATTGCCAAGGATCTCTCTGACAACCTGACGGTAAGCTACAGCACCTCCGAGGTGATCATGGCTCGCCTGAATCAGATCAACAGCATCAAGGAGCGGGTTTACCAGCAGGCAATCAGTTTTTTCGGCACCAATGAGAATGTCTTTACCGCTCTCAGCGCTTCCTTTACCGGACTCTTCGGCCTGAATGAGAGCACCCAGACACTGAATGCCATGAAGGATGGCGTCAGCAAAAGTCTCGAGGATCTGGCCGACATCGGCGGCAAAATTCAGGAAGAGGCTGTAAAAGCCGGCTATGGCCCGACAATACGCGCCGAATCAGTCAAAAAGCTGGTCGATTCAGTCACCGACTTCCAGGAGAAGTCGCTGCTGATCATCAATGAGATGCGCGAACTAAGCACCAAAAATGCCGAGGAGATCCGTGTCGCGGTAGAGGATGGTAAAACGCGCATCGCTCACCTGGTCGAATCGGGCAAGGCGCTGCCCATCGACAACTTTACTGCATCCTGAAGCTGTTTCCCGGCGCACCTGGTAATCTTTGAGTGGTCTACATCTTTACAAATGAGTCAAATTTCAATAATGACTCTCGCAAAGGCGCAAAGCTCGCCAAGAAAAACCTTTGCAGT
>JADWMH010000079.1 GCA_015767355.1 Gammaproteobacteria bacterium | reverse complement strand
GTCAGGCACATGAAGGGATGGACGCGACAAACCGCTGTATACTCACAGCGGTCAGTCAGATATTACAGTGTGAGGATGGACAGATCTGGAAGGAAAAGTCCTTGGGGTAAACTTGGCCCGACAGACATACCCTCAAAATTGGTAGCAGTCAAATCATGTCTGAACGACTACACTTCATTGTTGAGCAGAAGAGTACGAGGTCATTGCCACGACTTGCTCTTTTGAGGTGTCGCTATGTTTTTTTGCCTGGATAGTCATACTCAATCTCACAGAATCGCCGACTACCGAAGACATCAACTTCATGCCGAACTTAGTCGTTGTCCAAAAATAACTTCCCGATTCTGCTAGCCCTGTTGTCCCTCTTCAGCATTCCAGCAAGAGTTACATAACCCTGCTATGCACCCCTGCTGCGCCTAGTAAACGAACGCTATCCTGCACCCGGAAGTGCCGCGGAAAGATACTGTCAGGAACGTTCAGGATGCCTGCTCTGCGAGCTTGTCAATGCTGCTGATCAGGCGGCCGTAGTCCGGTGAATTCTCAGCTGCATAGTTGAAGTTCCTGAACAGGCCTGTGAGTCGTATAAAGTAGTCACGAACTTCATCCTTGGTGGTGAAGTTATAGCTGCGGGTGACCAGGTCGTAGACCTTTGTAAAGGTGAACTGCTGGCGGTCGATCGGCGTCGAGGCGTCGACCTCGTCAAAGGCGTCCTGCTGCAGGAAAGTCATGTCCAGAAACAGGGATTTTTGGTAAACGACGAAGTCCTCGATGGAGACCCCTTCCTCACCTGTCACCTGCATCATCTGCTGCACTGAGTCGCCGTCCACCAGCAGCGCCTGCATGGCCTTGACCCTCTCCGTCCAGTTGGCCAGCAGGTTCTCCTCATACCAGTACGCCAGTTGCTCCAGGTAACGCGACCAGGATATCAACGGGTCTATTGCCGGATAGAATCGCTTGTAGGCGCGGTCGTAGGAGAGACCGAGAAAACATTTGACCGTTGCAAGCGTGGATTGGGTCACAGGTTCTTCAAAGTTGCCACCTGCCGGTGATACCGTGCCGATCATCGTCAGACTGCCCTCGGTTTTATCTGCAGTCTGCAACACCCCTGCGCGCTCGTAAACGCTGCGCACCGTGGAGTCGAGATAGGCAGGAAACGCCTCCTCGCCGGGGATCTCCTCGAGACGCCCCGAGGTTTCGCGCATGGCCTGCGCCCAGCGTGATGTTGAGTCGGCCAGCAGCAGCACATTGAATCCCATCTGCCGGTAGTATTCACCCAGGGTGATGCCCGTATAGATCGACGCCTCACGTGCGGCAACCGGCATGGAGGAGGTATTGCAGATGATGATGGTGCGATCCATCAGGGTCCCGCCTGTCTGCGGGTCATTGAGGTGCGGAAACTCTCTGATGGTCTCGACAACCTCTCCGGCGCGTTCACCGCAGGCGACGACAATCACAATATCTGCGGCGCAATGCTTGGCAAGCAGGTGCTGCAGCACGGTCTTGCCGGCGCCGAAAGGCCCGGGGATGCAGCCTGTGCCGCCCCGGGCAATAGGAAAAAAGGTATCGATCAGGCGAATCGTGGTATTCATCGGCTCATGGGGATAGATGCGTTGACAGTTTCGCGCCCGAATCATGAGTTCCGGGAGGGCATTGCGCACCGGCCAGCGGCGCGTCATATCCAGTGCATGCTCCACGCCATGGGAGTCGCGTATCCTCGTAACCGGGGTATCAACGGTGACGCTGGCCTCTTGTATCCAGGTAATCTCGACTTCACCGCTCTGCTCAAATGGCGCCATGATCTTGTGCTTGTAGCGGCCCTCCATCACCGTGCCAAGGATGTCACCCGCCCTGACCTTGGCGCCAACCGTGACTGCCGGGACAAAGCGCCACTTTTTGTTCATGTCCAGAGCCTCCAGGTCGACGCCACGCGGTAGAAAGGTTCCGTGTTCTATGGCGATATTCTCGAGCGGATTTTGCAGGCCGTCATAGACCCGCCCCAGCAGACCCGGCCCCAGGGTGACGGAAAGCATCTCGCCCGACTGAACGACGGGGTCGCCTATCGCAACTCCACGCGTATCCTCGAACACCTGAATGTCGGCGCGATTGCCGCGCACCCGTAGCACCTCGGACTTGAGACGCTCCTTGAAACTGTTGCTACAGCAGCGTTGCGGCTCGATGAAGACCACCTCGTTCTTGGTCAGCGGGATACGCTTGCCCGCTTTCCAGCCAGCCTCGATCGAGACCAGGCTCTCCTGCACAGCCACCACCCGAGTGGGTGAATCCGGCACCGCTTCAGGCATGGAATTTCTCTGTTTCTGCTCGTTCACGTCGAGTGATCCTCAATATCGTTTTTCTGGCGGGCTATCCACTGAGAGCGGAGTGCATGGCCTGGTCGATCTGCAGCAGTCCCTCCCCGACCAGGTCTGCGTATCGCGCCTCTGCAGTTGCTCCATTGGCCACTGTCCATCGCCCCACCAGATCCCAGCGGAATAGGTAGATCAACACCCGTTCATAATCGAAGACATGCCCATCTTCCATCCTTTGCAGATATTTCCATACCTTTTCGAGCATGAGCCTCTCCAGCGCCACCGGATCACCCTGCTCCATGAACATCACGGCTTCGGGCAGCCAGGGGTACACGCCTTCGAGCCGGAAGTAGGGCTCATCCCAGTATTTATTGATATGGGTCAGCCACCTCCCGTAACCCCACTCATCTTCTGCCACCGTGATCTCCTCACCATCCCGCCTGCGGCGCAGGGCCGCTATCAGGGTGCGCATTTCCAGGCGCCAGCTCAGTAGCTCACACGCAAAAGGGGATCTCAGCTGCGGGATGACCTGCTTCGCCAGCTTGACAATCTCCGCATCACTCTTCTGCACCGGGTGGCGGTACCAGTCCAGTAGTCCGGCCATGGCATCCACCTCCTGCAAGTCTTCGGGCTCCAGCAGCGACAGGCGCTGCTGCAGCCTGATCCTCGAAAGCGGCGTCACCTTTGCCGAAAACAGCGTCCCGTGATAGGGCAGACTGCTCAGCAACATCACATAGCGATGCGAATCACGCATGCAACTACCTGATCATTCCTTCAAGAATGGCACGGAAGCGGGGCTGTAAATGCTCCAGCAAGACACCGGCAACGGCCTCGTCAGTGAGATCGATATGCACATCCTTATCCTTGATGTAGAGCCTTATACCGCATTCAAGCCCGTCGTCACCTTTGAGTTCAAATCCTTCACGCAGGACATTGTTGGCTACGCTGACGATAAAATGCGACAGAGTGCCTTCACTGAGATCCAGCGGGTTCTTGCGCAGATCTTCAACGCCGATGAGATTGCTTGGCAGGAGCACCTCAACTTCTCTTTCTTGATCCAGCCCGGACTCACTCCGTACCTTGCTTGCCACCTCCAGAATCAGGCGGATGAGAAAGTCTTCCTGCTGCATTTCCCGCGTGATCAGACGGCGGACCTGTTCACTGACCAGTTCTGTCAACTCTCCTTTGAGGGCGAGCAGGGTGTCCCGCATGGCAAGATGCAGAGCGTCCTCGCCGCCCTTCCTGAATGCATCGGCCTCCTGTTTCGCCTGTGTGGTCGTCAGATTTGCCTTCTGCTCCGCCTCCGCAATGATTTTCGCTGCGCGCACGCGAGCCTCAGCAATAATGCGCCCGGCCTCTACCTGGCCTTCGCTGACGCCATCCTCCCGCAGCCGCTTGATGAGATTATCGACGCCCGAGCTGACAAGGCCTTTATCTATATTCAGTTTGCTCATAATCCGAACCCCGTTCAGCCCGGTATGCTGCCCGCAACGACCAGTGCGAAGACGAATGCGAAGACAGCAAAACCTTCGACGATGGCGGCTGGAGCCAGGGAGAGGCCAAAGATCTCCGGCTTGACCTTGCTGGCGTGGATTGCCGAGGCACAGGCCTGTCCCTGCTTGATTGCCGAGAACATCAACGCCAGTCCCGCCATCATGCCGATGCCAAACAGCGCCGGAGCGGTCTCGGCGGTGATCTCGCGCTGCAGGGTAAACATCACCACAATCCCGTAGACGACCTGGGATGATGGCATCACGGAGATACCGATATAGCGGCCATGGCCGGTCTCGGTATCGACCATGGCTCCGATGGCCGCTTGTCCCGCTACGGCGCATCCGAAGATACTGCCGATAGCACCAAGCGCCATGACGCCATACATACCGGCCCACCCTAATGCGATGACGAATTCATTCATTGATTCAGCTCCTTTTTTCGAAATGCGCGAAACGGATACCCTTCGCCAGAGAGTCCCCAGTTGTAAAATTCGATATAGTTAAGACGCAGCCCATGCACCACGCCGCTGATGATGGCAAGCGTCAGGTTTAGCGTATGCCCCACCAGCAGGATAAGAATGGCATACAGCAGCCCGAGTCCTTCGCTGGATTCAGAGGCCTGGCGCGCCAGCTCGTTAAAGGTCAGGGCTAGAGATGCAGAAGCCAGCCCGAGGGCAAACAGACGCAGGTAGGAGAGTACGTCGCCGAAGATCCTGGTGATGTCGCTGAGCGCCCGCAAGCCTTCAAGAATACGGATCAGGAGTCCCTTGAAAGAGTCAATGGTGCGCTGACCCGAGAAGTAGAAAATGGCCGTCAGCCCAATCGCAAAAAGAGAACCGCCGGGCCAGGAGGCGCCGGGGATATCCCCCGTGCTCTCCAGCCAGATCATCATGCCGCCGCTCAGCACCATAATCCAGCCAAGGTGTACGCCGGCCTTTTTATGACCCCACCAGAGCATCGTCATCTGCAGATTGGCCATCGCTATGTGGATAGCACCAATGCTCACGGAGAGCTTCATCATCGCATCGAAGTCATTCAGATCAAATACCTTGAATGCATACAGCCAACTCTCCTGTGGGGGCTCAAGGCCGAAGTAGCTGCCCACCATGATTCCCCAGATTACAGAAGTGCTGACGATCATTGCCAGCAGGGAACGCCAACGCTGGCCGCCGACTGCACGGCCGAGCTTACGCCAGAAAGCAGCAAGTGCGACACCTAGCAACGCAGCATAGCCGGCATCGGAGAGAATCATCGCAAAAAAAAGTGCGAAGGAGAAAAACAGGATGCGTGACGGATCCCAGCCGCGATAGGAGGGCATCTGGTAGAAACCAACGAGGTCAGTGCCTGCCGAGATCCCCTGCGGGGTACGCAGCAGGGTAGGTGGTTCATCTTCTGGCCTGGGTTCTTCAAATATAACCGCCAGTTGTATGTTATCGGTGAAGGCGGCTACATCATCTATTTTATCTGCAGGGACCCATCCCTGCACGGCAAAGCAGATGTCGCCCTCGGCAGAGTGATCAAGCGCAAATTCGAGCTCTGCCTTGTCTTCTGCACGTGCCATGTGCCGCATAAGGAGCGTGATCCAGCGCGTCAGAGACTGCCGGTCAGCCTCGATCTCATCAAGCTCGCTCTCGATGGCGTCGAGATCCTCCCTGACATCACGCAGTGGAGAACTACCTGTATGGGTGCGCTCTACGGGCAGGATGTCACGCGGCGGCTCTTCCGGGCTGATGATCACCACCCAGGCCGTGGATGGATTCAGATGAACAATCTCCCAGGGCAGACGCAGCTCTTCGAGATATATCAGCTCTCTTCTCGGCAAAGTATAGAACCACAGCCGTTCCCCGCCGATGTCATCGAGTGGAGGGAAGCTGAAATCACCCCAGGGCTCCAGATCCTTGAGACGCTGATTCAGTTCATCCTTGCGATCCATGGTGCTGCGCCGTCTCTCCTGGTTCAACAATACCAACTCGGTCACATCATGGATATCAAAATCAGGGTCATGGTGTATCTGGCGTCGTTTAACCGGGGATTCGCGCAGGTAACGCAGCGCCTTGACGCTCTCTGTCGCGGGAGTATGCTGCTGTTCTGCAAGGGAGTGCGGCTTCTCCTGAAGCGGGGTCAGGTGCATAACACCGAGTTCCTGCAGTCCCTTGAGAATCTCGAATTTATCCTTTGCCAGACCGACGACCGTGGCCTTTTTAAGCCGCACAATGCTCATGACAACCCCTCGGCTGCACGCTTGCGTTTCGCGATCTTGGAACGAACCACCGCGGCGCGCTCCTCATCCGAGAGATAGACCCGGATCTTCTTGATATGCTCCCTGCTTCTGGGAATCAAAACCTTCTCCACAAGATTCACACGCTGCGTCGCCTTGCGCACGGCTTCGTCCAGTAGTATCTCACGCCGCTTCGCAACCTCCAGCTCAACGCGCAGCTTCAGAGTACGGGACAATCGCCTTACCACGACATCAACCCAGTGGGGTTTTGCCAGATAGCCGTAACGCGCCACCTCCAGATCTATCGACTCCACAAGCGGCAGACGGGCTCCCATGATGTTTTCGACGCCGAAATGCACCTGCTTGAGCTTGACCGCTCCCCGCAGATCAATTTCGTAGTTGGCGAGCATGGGAAGATCTTCATGAACACTCTGCTGCACGGCGTCCATCTTTGACTGGATACGGCTGTGCGACTGTCTGGCTTTGAGCCGCTCGCTGATCAGTTGTTTGCGTTTCAGGTCAAGTGAGGGTAAGAAGCGCTCGAAAGATTTCAGCCGAGCGACCTCCCTGAGCATCGACGACTTGTTGAGTGAAAGCTTCGTCATTTCAGGCCACTTCTTCCCTGACCTTCACATCTTCTGGGAAATACTTCTCGAGCAGTTGCTCTTTCATCAACAGCTCCTGCGGTTCGAAGCATTCGGCCATGGTCCGCCAGCACAGATCGAGGGCAGTCTCGAGAGAGAGAGTGACGTTTATATCCATGAATCTCTCCCTGAAGAGCTTGGCGAACTTCAGCAGCCGCAGATCCAACCCGGATAATTCAAAAGCCATGGCGCGCTTCTGCTCAGCTTCCACGGCGTCTGAGTAAAAACGGATCATGGTATTCATGACCTGTCCATGATCTTCACGGGTCAGTTTGCCGATAACATGCTGCTTCAGACGCGATAGCGAGCCGAAGGGATCGATCATCCCGTCATGCAGATAAAACTGCCCCTCGGTAATATAGCCGGTATTGTCAGGCACCGGATGCGTTACATCGTTCCCCGGCATGGTGGTCACGGAGAGAATGGTGACTGAGCCGCCGTCAGAGTAATCGGCCGCTTTCTCATAGCGGCGCGCAAGCTGGGAGTAGAGATCTCCCATGTAGCCGCGGTTGGAGGGGACGTTCTCCATGGCAACCCCGACCTCCTTCATGGCGTCGGCGTAAGCTGTCATATCGGTCAGTAGAACCAGAACCCGCTTGCCTTCTTCCACGGCAAACTGCTCCGCAACCGCCAGCGCCATGTCCGGAACCAGCAGGCGTTCGACAGTGGGATCAGAAGCAAGGTTGACGAACATCACCGTGCGGGTGAACACACCGGCATCTTCAAACGATTTGCGGAATGAGTAATAATCATCAAAGATCAGGCCCATGCCGCCGAAGACCACGATGTCGGCTTCAGCCTGGATGCCGATGCGAGCGATCAGCTGGTTATAGGGCTCGCCGGCAACCGAAAATATCGGGATCTTCTGGCTTTCAACCAGGGAGTTGAAGACGTCGATCATGGGGATGTTGGTGCGGATCATCTTCGATGCCAGTAGACGCCTTGCGGGATTGACGGAGGGGCCGTCGATATCCAGCTTCGGATCCTGTGACAGATCCGGGCCCGTATCCATCGGCTCGCCGTCACCCCTGAAGATGCGTCCCAGGATGTTCGATGAGTAGGTCACTCTGAGCGGATGGCCGAGAAACTGTACCGAAGCGCTGGAAGAGAGGCCCTTGGTGCCATGAAAGACCTGCAGGGAGGCAACATCGCCATCAAGCCTGATGACCCGGGCAAGCGACTTGAAACCCGAACTCTCTTCGACTAGGCCAAGATCACCGAAGGCGACGTTGACGGCTGATGAGTTATCGCTGACGGGCACATGAACCTTGACGATATCGCCAACAATTTCAAGGATTCTGGAATAACGAGTTAGGCTTTTCAAGATCAGGAGTATCCGTATTGAAATCGTTATGAACGTTACACTCCAAAAGCCCGGCTGTCCAGATGCAATCCTGTTGAGGAACTTGCGCTGTAAGCATTTTTCAGACAATGGTATCTATATATAGTGATGTCAGGTGGGTCAGCGGAATATGTTGTAGTGCCTCTCTTGAAAAGTGCTACAACACAAATGGCTCCTGTTGAGGGTGTAATTCAAAGTGAGAGTAAGCATTCTCTAATGCAGTTAATTTTGCTTATCTGATGAGGGATTAATTCATGGATGCGGATACCTGGCTATCAGGTTTGAGCGAATCCCAATATTTTTCCCAGTTGCCGTTGGCGCGTGAGACACGCAAAAAGCTGCGCCGCTGCGCTATGCAGCTTCAAAATTCCAGTTATTGGCGACGTTATCAATGCAATGGAGCAATTCCAGCCAATTGCTGAATCATAGGTCTGAGCAGATTTGGAGGGGTGTCGCGAATGACCGCCACATACTCATACCGGTCATCCAAATATTCAAAGTTTAAGGCGATTATTTATACAGACGACCATTCGATTCCAGGATTGGGCTGGCGCTATTAGACGAATCTGCAGCGTTGGATGACTAACCCGAATATTTCATAACCTTCCCTCATTTGGCGCGTAAAGACAAGTACAGTAGGTGAAGGCAAGCATGAGACCGAGCAATGCCAGCATCGAGCTGAGCGTCACATCACCGCGTGTATTTTTCTCTGATGACTGCGATGAGTGACGTTGCCGAAGTCCGAAGCGGAATCCTGATTCTAGCGCGAGAAATAGCACAAGCATGCTTCGTGGATGAATCAGATCGAAATCTGGTTTGGGATCTTAATGAAG
>JADWMH010000078.1 GCA_015767355.1 Gammaproteobacteria bacterium | reverse complement strand
GTGCTGTCGCTGTGTTTTCCCATGATATTTGAAAGAAATCTACATGTTTATTTCTTTCAAAACTATAGCATAATTTACAGCTGTGTCGAGTTCTCAAGGAGAGCCAGTAACTCACTCCCTGTAACTCACTCATCGACTTCCGCGATACCTTTGAGTGTCCTGCCTGTCCGCAACTTCCTGTTTCAGGCTGACAGTATCGGGGTTTCATCAGGCAGGGTGATGTAAACGTAGCATTCAGCGTTAGACATCATTATCTAATCCACTGGATTTACGGGCGCAATATAGACCGCAACCCCGGTCGAAGACTTGCCTTTTTCTGCATCGGCCACGGCCCGTGGTAAAATAGTTCCAGCTGGAAAAACAGAGCGTTCCAATCAATGCGTTGTTATGGATGTACCCTTTGAATAGAGTATTCAGGGCACATCTATCTGCTTGAAATCTGGACTGTCGCCGTGGTCGAATATATACGATTTTGCTGATAGAAATAACTGTTTCTATTGCCATATCCGTGTTGTTGCTGGATGTTCACTACCCGAAACATATGAGAACCCGATGAAATATGTTGGAGCCCACGTCAGCGCCCAGGGCGGCGTTGAGAATGCGCCTTTGAACGCGCACAAGATTGGCGCAAAGGCCTTTGCCCTGTTCACCAAAAACCAGCGGCAGTGGAAGGCAAAGCCGCTTTCGGAGGAAAGCATCAGCGCTTTCAAAAACAACCTCCATGAAGTTGGCATTGCCCCTGAACATGTACTGCCGCATGACAGCTACTTGATCAATCTTGGCCACCCCGAGAGTGAGAAACTGCAAAAATCACGCGCTGCCTTCATCGATGAGATGCAGCGCTGTGAACAGCTGGGGCTCAAACTGCTCAATTTTCACCCTGGAAGCACACTCAAACAGATCTCTGAAGCTGACAGCATCGTGCGTGTCGCCGAATCCATCAACCTGGCGCTGCAGCAGACAGCAGATGTGACCGCCGTCATTGAAACAACAGCCGGACAGGGGACCAATCTCGGTCATCGCTTTGAGCAACTGGCTGCAATCATCGAACAGGTCGATGACAAGGAGCGTGTCGGAATTTGTATCGACACCTGCCATATCTTCACAGCTGGATATGACCTGCGCACCACCGAAGCCTGTGAGCAGACTTTTGCTGAATTTGAGAAAGTTGTCGGTTATAACTATCTTTGCGGCATGCATCTGAATGACAGCAAACCCGACCTGGGTGCGCGCGTTGATCGCCACGAGAGCCTGGGCATCGGCAAGATCGGCTGGGAAGCCTTCCGCTACATCATGAATGATCCGCGCTTCGATGAGATTCCAATGGTGCTGGAAACCATCGACAGCTCCATCTGGGATGTCGAAATCCAGCAGCTCTATGCGCTGATCGAAGAGTAACCCGCCATGAAAGAAACCACCATCATCGATTTCATCCGTCATGGAGAGCCCCGGGGCGGCAGCCGCTATCGCGGACACTCCATCGACGATCCCCTGACTGACAAGGGATGGCAGCAGATGTGGCGTGGTGTAGGTGATGCCTCGCCATGGGATATGATTCTCACATCACCGCTAATCCGTTGCGCGCTGTTTGCTGAAACTCTTGGAGAACGTCACAACATTCCGGTAATCATCAGCGAGCAGCTCAAAGAGATCGGCTTCGGCGCCTGGGAGGGAAAGACAAAGGATGATTTGAAGAGGGAACGTGGCGAAGAGTTTGCTGCATTCTATACCGACCCGGTCAACTGCACGCCGCAGGGCGCCGAACCCGTCAGCAGCTTTTTTCAGCGAATCAGCACTTTTTTCGACTCAACCAGGGAACACCATGCAGGCAAGCATCTGCTTGTGGTAGCGCATGCAGGCGTAATTCGCGCAGCCCTGACTCATGCAATCGGCGCCGACGCCGCCTGCATCTACCGTTTCGATGTCACCAATGGCAATATCTGCAGAGTAGTGATCAATGATGATCGCATGCAACTGGTGTTATTGAACGGACAGTTGGACTGATCTAGATTAAACTCAAACTCAAAATACCTTCCATCTTCTCGGCCGTTTCTGATTTGCCGGTGCGGCTGTCTCCAACCAGCGCAATCGTAATACTAACCTCTTCTTTGTCGGCGCTGTTTTCACGTTTGCGCAGTGCGGTATTCTTGATCAGGTCGATCAGCCCTTCAGCCAGATGCACCGGGGCATTCATCTCAACATCATCACGATCCTTGTAGCCGCAACGCAATAAATCCTCATCACTGTTGTCCTTGTAGACACCGGCCATCAACTGACTGTGCGCCACTCCAATCTGCATCTCATTTTGCTCGACCAGCTTTCTGACGACGTTGATGAACTCTTTCTCATTTTTGACAAACTGCGCATAGAGTTCAGGGTGCAGAATGGTACCGTCCGCCTCTTTGAGCAGCGGGAATGGATTTGCCCAGTAACTGCTCTCCTTGGAGCCGCGTCCCGTCTGCGTACTGCCGGCTGCGACCCGCTCACCCAGGCGCAGATGTTCGATTGCATCATCCACAGACATATTCGTATCGATGGTGCTCTCACCCGGCTCCACCAGGGTGAAATTATTCATATAGAGCAGCACATCCAGCGGATCGCCGTTCGTTACCTCTTCACAGTCTGTGACGGGAACGATTTGGCGGGCGTTGGAGCCGGTATCCTTGTTGTAGCCGACCTCACGGCCCTCCATCTGCATTTTCGCCTCGTCACTGAAGCCGTCAAGACAGGCGAATGCGCCGGTCTCGGTGCCATAGAAGAAGGGGCGCATGACGTGATCGTCTCCCTTCTGCAAGTGAATGCGGCCCATGTCATCGGCCTTGATCAGCATCTCGGTAATATAGGGTTCACCGCTCTGATCATCGAATTTCACGATATAGCGGGTGCAGCCGCAGTGCAACGGAATTTCACCATTGCGGATTGCAAGCACATTATGCAGGGTCAATACGGGCTTTTTGGCATAACCAAAATATTTCAGTTCATCCCTGTTTGGCACCAGCCCCACCAGCACCTGATTTTTTTCATCCCAGTAATAGCCGAGATCATCAAGATCGGCAGCGGGGTCGCCAAAGACGAAGATGCCATCCGCTGCGCGCCTGTTCCTGATATCAGCCACCCTGGCAAAGGGAAACAGATTCAGCAGACCAGGCTCCATCTCGATGCAGCCGCGGGATTTGTGGATATAGGCAATAATCAGATAGGCCCCGACCTGGAGTGGAACAGAAACCCAGTCATCCGGTTCGAAAGCCTGCAGGCGCAGTGGATTGTGATCGAGCTCGTAGAATGGCAAGGCGCGCTTGTTCGAGGGCGTCGAATAATCCACGCCGGTGCGAATGTCCGCTGCAATGGTGACAGGAACATGCGACAGCGGCACATAATCTGAAGGAAGCCTGAAATAGTGCCCGGAGATCTCTCCGGCAGTCACGTTAGGCGATACCTCCAGACCATGTGAACGGCGCACACCATACTCCAGGCCAACCTTTTTCATCAGCTTTCTTCGCGTTTCAAGAATCAGGTCAGCCAAATTGACAGCCTTGCCGGTGACTTTATCTTTGACGGTTTCAGGCGTTTCCGCGCCGGTGCTGACAACCTCGTTTTGCAGGCGAATCAGGCGCGAGTAGGATTTGTGACGGAAATGATGAAAGGCGCCATCGAGGAAACGCACATGATGTTTCGCCTGCTCCAGTTCGTGATGGGATTCAAAGCCGTTTCCTTCAAGGATTTCCAGGAAATGCCGCGCACAAATCTCCTTGATGAAATTGACTTTATGCCGGGCTTCAGGCCGATGCTCGGACCTGTGGTCCAGATCATCGATAAACTCCTGCTTGTAGATCGTAAGGTAACGGGAAAATGAGAGACTTTTAAGAAATTGCTCCGAAGTGGTGCAACCATCACGAATTTCAAGGAGATTTTCCATCCACAAATTCTTCAGCTAATTAAAAATAGCCGATTATTTTACCACAGAAGCAATTACGGAATCCCCATTTTCCTCTGGCATTCCGAGGCTGCTTTTTAGAAAGGCCAGGGCATGTAGGATATACTCGTAAGGTAATGTTATCTGGAGGAGATTGACTGTGATACAGCTATTATTAGCCCTGGTCGTTGTGGCCATCCTTTATTTTACCGTCCTCGGCGGTGCAGATAAAACAGTCGATGAGGCAGTCGATGAGACGGCAGAAGCGCTTTATCAACAAACGGGGGGACTTTATCAACGGCAGATTGAGAAGACGAAAGGACTTGAGCAATCCATGCAGCAGGCGGCTGATCAGAAAATGCAGAGAATTGACCGGCAAATCAACGGTGATTGATTTATCATTGCAGGCATGGTCGTTGCACTAATTGGTTGAATTCAAGCACTAATAGAAGTAGACCAGTAGTGCAATAATGATGGCCGTCATTGCATAGACAGCCGGAGGAGATGTGAACCAGCGAGGCTTGGCATAATCGGGATCGGTCAGTCTTTCATACGCCCCTTTCATATTTGTCCTGTACTCACGTACTCCCTTCATTTTCAAAGAGTAGCGAATCCATCCGATCAGCGTTAGTTCAATAGTGATGACTATTGTTTCTACAGGGAAGTAGGTAACCCAGGAATCAGCAGTATGAATATGATGAATTGCATATTGTCTCTTAGACACCCTGCCACCGAGCCTGGTTTTTTACGGGTGGTGATTCAAAACGGTTATACAATTGACGCACTGACCTGAAAAAAATAAAGGCTGACAACTCATTGAGTTATCAGCCTTTTTGTTGTTGGTAGGCGCGAGTGGATTCGAACCGCCGACCCCCACCATGTCAAGGTGGTGCTCTAACCAACTGAGCTACGCGCCTGTAAGCAGCGCGCATTGTAACCACTCTTTGAGGTGGTTACAAGCACAATGTTTTTACACTCAACTCGTTCAGGCGGGAGAATTTCTGTGTAAAATGACACGGGGCTTCAAATGACGCACAGACATTCAGGAACTCACAGATGATTCATACGACAACCCCTGCCATCGAAGACAAACCGATCATCCAATACTACGGCGTAGTGACCGGAGAGACGATATTGGGGGCAAACATCTTCAAGGATATTTTTGCCGGGATCCGGGATATTGTCGGCGGCAGGTCCGCAGCCTATGAACAAGAGCTTGGCAAGGCGCGCACTATCGCTTTCCAGGAGATGGATCGAGAGGCCGAACAACTTGGCGCCAATGCCATTGTCGGCATCGATATCGACTATGAAACAGTCGGTTCCAAAGGCGGCATGCTGATGGTGAGTGTCAGTGGTACAGCGGTATTACTGCGAGAATGAAACTTTTTCCGCTCCCACTCTTCCCGTAGGAAATAGATATGGAGTTATCCTCTACCCAGATCTGCGCTCCTACGCTGGAGCGTGGGAACGAGTCGCTGCTTTCAATTATCGAGTCGCCAACCCACCCTCGCCTATCCAGCCTCTACCAGCAGCTGAAAATCAACGAGCACAAGGTCAATTCTGTTCGTAATGCGCTCAAGCTGTTAAAGAGAAAAGCTCCGGATTTCATCGTGGCTGAATTCTTCTACGGCTATGGAAACAACTATGCCGGCGTGCATATCAGCAACCTCGATGTGCTGCTTGCCAGTCTGCCGAAATATGCGCCACACGCCAAAGTCATTATCTTTGTCAGCCGTCCGGAATACCAGTATGTTGAACAACTCAACAGCATCTATCCCCTGCACGGCGTGCTGCAGCATCCTGTCCGGCAGAATGAGCTCGAAGTGTTGCTGAACCCAGGAAGCTCTGATTGAAGCGCGTAGCGATTCGATCAGAGCTTCCCTGATTCACGGAAGTCATCACGATGCCGGAATTTATTCGCGGTCAACGCTGGATTAACGATGCCCGTCTGGAGATGGGCCTGGGAACCGTCATTGCGACTGACCGGCGCACTGTCACTATCATCTTTCATGCTGCCGAAGAGACCCTCACCTACGCCAGTGACAATGCGCCGCTGACGCGTGTGCGCTTCGCCCGTGGTGATCATATTAGCGGCAATGATGAGACATCGCTGAGAATAGAGTCGGTAAAAGAGCGAGACGGCCTGCTGAGCTATATCGGCAGGAATCAATCCGGCAATAGCATTGAACTGCATGAAACTGATCTCAATCACCGGATGCAGCTCAATCGTCCGGCAGAACGCCTCTTTTTTGGCCAAATCGACGATTCGAAGTGGTTCGATCTGCGCTACCGCACACTGCTGCAGCAGAATCGTCTTGCTGCATCCGATCTGCGTGGTTTGACAGGATGCCGCACAAGTCTGATTCCCCATCAACTCTATATCGCCCACGAGGTTGCCAACAGATATGCGCCCCGGGTGCTGCTGGCGGATGAGGTGGGATTGGGGAAAACCATTGAAGCGGGGCTGATTTTGCATCATCAGCTGATAACAGAACGGGCGCATCGCATCCTCATCATCGTGCCGGAGAGCCTGCAGTTTCAATGGCTGGTTGAGATGCAGCGGCGCTTCAACCTCTCCTTCAAAATCTTTGATGAAGGGCGTTGTGAAGCGCTTGAGGAAAGCACCCTGGACACATCTATAGACTCATCCCTTAACCCCAATACGCTTACCAACCCTTTTCATACGGAACAGCTGGTGCTGTGCAGTCTTGAATTTCTCAGCCGTCGGCCTGAGCGCGCTCTGCAGTGTCTCGATGGCGAGTGGGATCTGCTGGTCGTGGATGAGGCCCACCATCTTATATGGACGCCACTGGGCTCCAGTCCAGAGTACCGGATGATTGAAAGGCTGGCTGCAACCACCAAAGGCGTCTTACTGCTCACCGCAACTCCGGAGCAACTCGGCAAGGAGAGTCATTTCGCCCGCCTGCGGCTGCTCGACCCTGAGCGCTTCCCTGACTTTGATGCATTCATCAAAGAAGAAGCAGATTTTGAGCCGATCGCCAATGCCGTTGAACAGCTGCTCGAGAGTAAAAAGCCTGGGGATGCAACATTTCATCTGCTGCAGGAGATGATCCCGGAAGGAGACAACCTGCGCTATATCCAGACACTGCAATCCGCTCGCACAGGAAGCGAGCCAGATACAGCCGCCAGGAGCGCACTCGTCGAGCATCTGCTCGACCGTCATGGCGCCGGGCGTGTTCTTTTTCGCAATACGCGCGCTGCAGTGAAGGGCTTTCCGCAGCGCCGGGTATTCGCCAGCGAACTTCCCCTGCCGGAAGCATACAAAACATCGATCGAGGCATCATCGCCTGCAGAGGTCGAGCCGCGAAAGCTGCTCGCTCCGGAACTGCTTTACCAATCTGTCAAGAGCCCGGAGGAGCAACAGTGGACGCTGATCGATCCACGCATTCACTGGCTGATCCAACTTCTGCGCAGTCATAAAGCGGAAAAATTCCTGGTCATCGCATCCACAGCAGCAACTGCCATTGATCTGGTTCATGCACTCAGGGATCAGGCCGGCATCCATGCAGCCCTGTTCCACGAAGGCCTCAACCTGGTTGAGAGAGATCGGGCGGCAGCCTTTTTTGCCGACCGGGAGAGAGGATCACAACTGCTTGTCTGCTCGGAAATTGGCAGTGAAGGACGGAATTTTCAATTCGCCCGCCACATGGTGTTGTTTGACCTGCCTCTCAATCCTGACCTGCTTGAACAGCGTATCGGCAGACTGGATCGCATTGGTCAAAGCAGCTGCATCAGCATCCATATCCCCATCTTGTCGGGAAGCGCCCAGCAACGGCTGTTTCGCTGGTATGACGAAGGTCTGGATGCCTTTGTGCACTACTCTGCCGCTTCAAATGCTGTCTATGTAAAACAAAAAGCCGAACTTGTTAAAGCACTGCAGCAGCACAATACGCACTTCGATGAACTCGTTAAGTCTGCGCGCACACTCCATCAGCAATTCAGGGAACAGATGCATCGCGGACGGGACCGCCTGCTGGAGTACAACTCCTGCCGTCCCGGCATTGCCGATGACCTCAAACAACGGGCGCTGCAACAACATCAACACTCGGATCTTCCCGGCTATATGGAGACTATCTTCGACTGCTTCGGTATCGACAGTGAAGATGAAAGTGCGGATTGCCGCATCATACGTCCCGGCAGGGAGATGCTCAGCGGCGGATTCCCCGGATTACCCGATGAGGGTATGACGCTGACCTATAACAGAGAGGAAGCGCTCGCCAACGAAGATATTCAGTTTCTGAGCTGGGATCATCCACTGGTCAGCGGCGCCATGGAACTCATCAGCAGCAGTGAACTGGGGAACTGCGCATTCACGGCAGTCAAATATGCCGGAGCCGCACGCGGTTCACTGCTGATGGAATCTCTCTATACGCTCGATACTGCATCCACTGATCAACTCCGGGGAAACCGCTATCTGCCCCCGACAATAATCAGAGTGGTTGTCGATGAAGATGGAGGGAATCATTCACAGAGGCTGACTCACTCCCATATTCTCAACCATCAATTATCTGTTGCACGGGAAACAGCAACAAAGGTTATCCGCGCCAAAGAGAAAGCTCTCAGAGCAATGACGCTGGTGAGCCGGCAGCTGGCAGGCACACTGGCCCCTGACATTATCTCGTCCGCACATCAGCAGGCGCACAAAACGTTGCGCAGGGAGATCCACCGCCTGAAGGCGTTGAGTCAGATCAATCCATCAGTGCGCCCGGAGGAGATCCATTTTTTTGAACATCAGCTTGAAACAATAACAACCATTCTGGAATCTTCAAGCCTTAGGCTGGAAGCTGTACGGGTACTGGTAGCGATTTGAAATATGCAGGTCACGTATGAGCCTCTTGCAAAACTCCAAAATTCGTCATTCCGGCGGGGCCTGTGCCGGACTTGATCCGGTAGCCGGAATCTATAGAATCAACCACTTACAGATCGAGAAAATGGATTCCGGCTAAA
>JADWMH010000077.1:1930-8948 GCA_015767355.1 Gammaproteobacteria bacterium | reverse complement strand
TATTGATGACATGAAAGCAGAGCTGGAGGTGTAAAGTCAGCGCATCCTGCCATGAGATTGTCCGGTGCTATCGCCGTCGCTTATTGCAGCCTACGTTTTACCAGAGGCTCTGCTGAGTATGAGCGAACTGTTTTCTGCAACCAGGCGGGCGTTGACCGAGAAAAACCCGTGGAAAAAGTGCGATTTAGCTTCCGCATTATCCCAGGCATGGCAGAGCGGATCACTCGCATTTGATCCTGACATCGAGTTGCCCAAGATCTCCGTAGCGGGGCATCCCGACAGACCTGAACTGGTCAATCCCCGTGACCTGCCGCAGCGTGGTTTGGGAAGCGTTGAGGGCAGGGCGGCGCTGATCCATGCCATCACTCATATCGAGTTCAATGCCATTAATCTCGCTCTTGATGCTGTCTGTCGCTTCCGACAAATGCCGGCTGAGTATTATACTGACTGGCTCAGTATAGCTTCAGAAGAAGCTAAGCATTTCAATCTGTTAAACAATAGACTTAATAAACTAGATTGTAATTACGGGGATTTTCCGGCGCACAACGGACTGTGGGATATGGCGATGCGTACAGCCCATGATCCGCTGCATCGCATGGCGATGATCCCACGCGTCATGGAGGCGCGCGGTATTGACGTGACTCCCGGTATGATCAAGCGATTCCGCCGGGTTGGTGATCCGGAAACGGTCGAAATCCTGGAGTTGATACTGCGCGAGGAGATCGGCCATGTGAGAGCGGGCAGCCGCTGGTTCAACTATCTGTGTGAGCAGCGTGGTATCGATGCAGAAGCGACCTATCTTGATCTGGTGCATGAATACATGGGCAACGGACTGCATTGTCCGGTTCATCTGCAGGCCCGCCTGGATGCGGGATTCAGTGAATCGGAACTTCAGAAGCTGGCGCACATGTGCCGTAAAGCCTGACCACATTTCTTGTTGTCATTGCGAGCGCAGCGCGGCAATCTCGTTTTTCAACCGCTGTGCTGTTCATGTTGCAGTTGCTCCTCTCTGAGACCATCATGTGTCGCCGACAGCAGCATTCCGCGGTCTGCATGCCACTCTCCCAGGACGATGCGTTCGGCGCTGTTTCCATTCATCTCAAACTGATGTCTCGCCTGGCGATGTGTATGCCCGTGAATGAGTCTGTTCACGCGGTGTTTTTGCATCACATCGATCACGGCCTGCTGATTGACGTCCATGATGTCGTCGGCCAGCAGTGAAGTTGCTTCGCCGCTCATTTTGCGATACTCGGCGGTGATCACTCTGCGTTCGTCAAGAGATTTTGCAAGGAAATCGGCGATAAAAGCCGGGTTGCGCAGCTGTTGGCGCGCCTGCTGGTAGGCGATATCGTCTGTGCATAGCGTATCGCCATGCATTAGCAGTGTTCTCTGGCCATAGAGATCGATTACATGCTCTTCGCCAATCAGCTCGGCGCTGCACTGATTGCAAAAAGTCTCTCCAAGCAGGAAATCCCTGTTGCCATGTTGAAGATAGATGGTTGTTCCCTGTCGGCTCAGCGCTGACAGGGCATCCCGGATAGCAGGGTAGGGTGATTGATCATTGTCGTCACCGATCCATGCATCAAACAGGTCGCCCAGAATATAGAGCGCTTCAGCGCGTGGCGCACACTGGCGGGTGAAATCGATGAAAGCATCCACCACCTGCGGCTGTTCGGGTGACAGATGCAGGTCGGAAATGAAGAGCTTTTCAGCTTCAGGCATCAACAATCTCGGCCTTTTCGACGACGACAGGCTCTACAGGGACATCTCCGTGTCCGCCGCTGTTGCCTGTTGTAACCTGCTCGATGCTGTCGACTACGTCCATCCCTTCGGTGACTTCAGCAAAGACGCAGTAGCCCCAGCCATCCTGTCCGGGATAGTCGAGAAAGTCGTTGTCTTTGACATTGATGAAAAACTGGGAGCTGGCTGAATGCGGCTCCATGGTGCGCGCCATGGCAAGGGTTCCCCGCTTGTTGCTGAGGCCGTTTTTGGCTTCATTCTCGATATTGTCGCGGGTTGCTTTCTGCATCATGTCAGGCATGAAACCGCCGCCCTGGATCATGAAGCCCTTGATGACGCGATGAAAGATGGTGCCGTCATAGTGGCCGTCGGTGACATACTGCTTGAAATTTTCGCAGCTGACGGGGGCTTTCTCTTCATTCAGATCGATGAGAATATCGCCATGGTTGGTTGTAAATTTGATCATCTGATTGTTCTCGGTTAAGGGGGGTTATTGGTTATTTAACAACAGTTACTTTCTTGATTTCAATGGTCTCCTTGGGAACATCCCTGCGGATGAACTTATTTGGGCCGGTGGGTGTTTTTGCGATTTCGTCAACCACATCCATTCCTCCGGTCACTTTGCCGAAGACGCAATAGCCCCAGCCGTCACGACTCGGGTAGTCCAGCGCAGTGTTGTTTTTATGGTTGATAAAAAACTGTGCTGTGGCTGAATGGGGGTCAGCGGTGCGCGCCATGGCAATCGTGCCGCGCTGATTTTTTAAACCATTTTTTGCTTCATTTTCAACAGGCATGTGTGTCCTTTTCTTCTCGAACTCAGAGTCGAAACCGCCGCCCTGTATCATGAATCCATTGATGACACGATGAAAGATCGTTCCCTCGTAGAAGCCTTCGTCGACATATGTGAGAAAATTTTCGACGGTTTTCGGGGCTTTGTCCGGATAGAGTTCCAGTTCGATATCCCCCTTGCTGGTAGAGATCACGATCTGCACCGGGTCTGATGCTTTTCCCGGTTCCTTGGCCGTTGCCGAATCACTCTCCGGCTGAGACTCAGCACTGGCGAATGCGGTGAGTGAGATCAGTAAAAATGACAATAATAGATGTTTCATGAATCTTCTCCTGAAAAATTATCGCGAAAATAATACACTATATAGCTGATATGTGACATCTCAATAACTCTGTGCAGACTCCAACAAAGCACGGATATGTTGAGAAGTTACCATTTTCACTAGCTATCTACTTGTATTCAAGTCAATCTAACGGGTCTTTCATGCTTCGTATCTATAACGACCTCACGCGTAATAAAGAGGAGTTCAATTCCATCGACCCCGGCAAGGTGCGCATGTATGTGTGCGGTATGACGGTCTATGATCTGTGTCATCTTGGGCATGCCAGGGTGATGGTTGTTTTTGATGTTGTCTACCGCTACCTGCAGCAGCGCGGTTACGAGGTCGACTACGTGCGCAATATCACGGATATTGATGACAAGATCATCAATCGCGCCAATGAAAACGGTGAGCCGTTCATGGATCTGACGCAGCGCTTTATCGACGCCATGCATGAGGATTCGGATGCACTGGGGATCCTGCCGCCGACATCCGAACCGCGCGCAACGGATTTCATGGACAAGATCATTGCCATGATCGAAGCACTGGTTAAAAAAGATCACGCCTATGCTGCGGCGAATGGCGATGTCTACTATGCAGTCGCCAGTTTTGATGGCTATGGCAAACTCTCCGGTAAATCCATCGAGGATCTGCGTGCCGGGGCTCGGGTCGAACCGGATGATGCCAAGCGCGACCCCATGGACTTTGCCTTGTGGAAAAGCGCCAAGCCGGATGAACCTTCATGGGACTCGCCCTGGGGCAAGGGGCGACCGGGATGGCATATCGAGTGCTCCGCCATGTCGACCGACGTGCTTGGCAATCATTTTGATATTCACGGCGGCGGCGCAGACCTGACCTTCCCGCATCATGAGAACGAGATTGCCCAGTCTGAAGGCGCTACGGGTGAACACTTCGTCAACTACTGGATGCACAATGGTTTTGTTCGCATCAATGACGAGAAGATGTCCAAGTCGTTGAACAATTTCTTCACTGTGCGTGAAATTCTTGAGAAATACCGTGCCGAGGAGGTGCGCTATTTCATTCTCACCAGCCAGTATCGCAGCCCGCTCAACTATGACGAGGAGCATTTGATCAATGCACGCAGCGCTCTGACGCGTTTCTACACGGCGCTGCGTGATCTTCCCGAGGCGCAGCCTGCAGGAGGTGAAACCGCTGTTGAGGCATTTATGGCCGCCATGGATGATGATTTCAATACACCGGTTGCGCTGGCTGCGATGTTTGATCTGGCGCGGGAGATTAATCGGGTGAGAAAGGGTGATCTGCAGCAGGCAGCGGCCCTGGGAGCACAGCTGAAACAACTCGGGGGCATCCTCGGAATACTGCAGCAGCATCCTGATGACTACCTCAAAGGTGATGATGAGTCCGGTCTCAGCGACGCAGAAATTGACTCGCTGATACAACAGCGCAGTGATGCCAAGAGGGACAAAAACTGGGCCGAGGCAGACCGCATCCGTGATGAGCTGCAGTCACAGGGCGTGGTTCTGGAAGACAGCGCCCGGGGAACCACCTGGAGGAGAGGCTCGTGAAAACAACAGCAGTCAATATTGACAGCGTCATTGTTGGCGGCAATGCACCCATCGTGGTGCAGTCGATGACCAATACAGCGACCGAGGATATTCCAGCGACCATAAAGCAGGTTGCTGAACTTGCGCAGGCAGGATCGGAACTGGTGCGCATCACGGTCAATACCCAGGAGGCTGCACGGGCAGTTCCCCTGATACGTGACGGACTCGATAAAATCAACTGTCGGGTCCCGTTGATCGGTGATTTCCACTTCAATGGCCACCGCCTGTTGAGCGACTACCCGGCGTGTGCCCGGGCGCTGGCAAAATACCGCATCAACCCGGGCAATGTCGGCAGCGGCGAGAAAAAGGATGCGCAGTTTGCAACCATGATCGAGCTGGCCTGCAAGTATGACAAGGCTGTGCGCATCGGCGTCAACTGGGGAAGTCTCGACAAGCAGCTGGTGGCGCGCATGATGGATGAGAATGCGCAGTCATCCTCACCAAAAGAGAGCGAGGAGATGATGCATGAGATCATGGTTGTCTCTGCCCTGGAGAGCGCCGCACGCGCTGAGAAGATCGGACTTGCTGCTGAAAAAATTGTAATCTCCTGCAAAATGAGCGGCGTGCAGGATCTCATCAGCGTCTATCAGCAGCTGGCGCAGCAGTGTGATTATGCGCTGCATCTGGGATTGACTGAAGCGGGCATGGGTTCACGCGGTATCGTGGCATCCACAGCAGCGCTTGCGATTCTGCTGCAGCAGGGCATTGGCGATACCATCCGCGTCTCCCTGACGCCTGAGCCTGGAGAGCCGCGCACCAAAGAGGTGGAAGTTGCACAGCAGATTCTGCAGTCACTTGGTCTGCGTTCTTTCTCTCCGATGGTTATCGCCTGTCCTGGCTGTGGACGCACAACCAGCACCTATTTCCAGGAGTTGGCAAAAGAGATCGAAGAGCACCTGCGCGATAGCATGCCGGTATGGAAACAACAGCATCCAGGTGTCGAAAACATGAGTGTTGCCGTGATGGGGTGTATCGTCAACGGGCCGGGGGAATCGAAGCAAGCCAACATCGGCATCAGCCTTCCCGGAACAGGTGAGTCTCCTGCAGCCCCTGTTTTTGTCGACGGTAGAAAATTTACTACCCTCAAAGGCGACCATATCGCGCAGGAGTTCATGACGCTGTTGAATGACTATGTCGAGAGTCATTACAATGCCTGATGTTAATGGCTTTGAACTGGATGCGCGACTTGCCGGTGACTGCCTGATTCTTGGTGAACTCGACTGCAGCCTGTTGCTGTTGATGAACAATGCGCTGGTTCCCTGGTTTATCCTGGTTCCAGTAACAAAGGCAACGGAGATCTACCAGTTGCCTGGAGAGCAGCAGCAGCAGCTGCTCAAAGAGATCGATCTGCTCTCTCACTTCATCAACAGCGAGTTTGCCATCGAGAAACTCAATGTTGCTGCGATCGGCAACATCGTCAAACAACTGCATGTACACATCGTCGGCAGGCATTCATCAGACTATTGCTGGCCGGGAGTGGTGTGGGGTGCGGAGCAATCAGAGCCATATTCCGACGTAGAGATCAAACGCATCAAGGCATCACTGAAATCCAGGCTCAAACAGCACATCACGATGGATTAACAGGAATAAACCACGAAAGACACGAAAATTACGAAAGAAATAATTACAGCCTACAGATTTTTTACCACAGATCTTTTACCACAGATTTACACAGATAAACACAGATTATGTAAATTCTCAAAAAGCCCGTGTGAATGCCGTCATTGCGAGGGAGCCTAAGCGACTGCGGCTGCGGCAATCTCCAAACCGGATTGCCGCGTCACCTCCGGCTCCTCGCAATGACATCTTTTTTTAACAAAATGTATTCAATGCACGGAGTTATTGAAAAGTTACCAGATTAAAAAAAAGGCACAATAGTATCTGTGTGCATCTGTGTTCATCCGTGGTTCATCATTCAGTTGTGAGCGATGGCTAACATCGCTTTGACGGCATTTGATAGGGTGCGTTTGCGGTGAATGACGGAACCCAGCCGGCGTTCCAATCTGAGGTCCGTTTTCAGCACATGAAGTGATTGATCGATCATCGTTGCCGGCAGCAGTGACCAGCCGAGTCCTGTGATGACCAGCATCTTCAGCGTCTCCAGGTAATTTGTCGACAATGTTGTGTCGAGCTCCAGGCCCAGGCGTTGCAACTCCTGTTGAAGTATCTGGCGTGTATAGGTCTGCGGACCGGGAAGGACTGCGGGGTATTCGGCAAGTGTTTTCAGCGCAGCCTGTTGCTGTGCTGCAAGTGGATGGTCAGCCGCTGTGACAACTTCGAGAAGATCGATCCAGATTGTCTGCACCTCGAGATTCGTCGGTTTTGCGGATGGCAGGGTCACGATGGCAAGCTCCAGCTCTCCCTGTTCGACAGCCTGACAAGCCTGTTCTGAATCCATGAAACGCAGATCTATGATGACTTCCGGGTATTGCTTATGAAAGGCTTTCAGTACCGGCGGCAGGCGATGCAGTCCGATATGGTGGCTGGTGCCCATGGTCAGTTTGCCGCTAACGCTGGTCGAGAGGCTGGAGGCGATGCGTTTTATTTCGTACGCTTCCTGCAACAGCCTGTGCGCCCCGGGCAGCA
>JADWMH010000077.1:0-1920 GCA_015767355.1 Gammaproteobacteria bacterium | reverse complement strand
GGCAGCAGCGCTCTGCCTGTTTCCGTGAGGGTGATGCTTTTGCCGATGCGATCAAAGAGTCTTGCCTGCAGTTCATCCTCGAGTGCGGCAATACGTTTGCTGACGGCAGGTTGGGTCACAAAGAGTAAAACAGCGGCCTTCGAAAATGAACCCTGGCGGGCAACCTCGACGAATGCCTGGAGTGCGTTGATATCCATATCATTATTCTAATACGGAATAGTGATAATGAAAAATATGAATTTGAGTTATGAATCAATGCCAGATATGCTCTAAATTAAAGGAAAACTGAAGCCACCTGGATTGCCGTGTCGTTTCGCCTACAAGGATGTAGGTGAGGGGCGTGAGCAGGACGCGGAAGCTTCACTCCTCGCAATGACACTTGATTGATTACTTCTGGAAGTCTGCTATGCACCCCAAAACCCTCTACGATAAACTCTGGGACGATCATGTCGTTCGTACTGACGAGGATGGTACGGCGTTGCTTTATATCGATCGCCAGCTGGTGCATGAGGTGACATCGCCGCAGGCATTTGAAGGCCTGCGCATAGCCGGACGCAAGCCGCGACGCGTCGATGCCAATCTCGCGTCTCCGGATCACAATGTTCCCACCACTGACCGTGACCAGGGGATTACCGACCCTGTGTCGCGTCTTCAGGTGGAGACGTTGGGTGAGAACTGTGCTGATTTTGAAATTACCGAATTCAGCATGGATGACATCCGCCAGGGGATCGTGCATGTCATCGGACCTGAACAGGGGGCCGTGTTGCCCGGCATGACGGTCGTCTGCGGCGATTCGCATACCTCGACGCATGGTGCGCTCGGCACACTGGCCTTTGGTATCGGCACATCTGAAGTCGAGCATGTGCTTGCAACCCAGTGCCTGATCCAGAAAAAATCACGCTCGATGCTGATCGAGGTCGATGGCAAGGCCGCAGCCGGGGTGACGGCGAAAGATATCATTCTTGACGTTATTGGCGAGATCGGTACGGCGGGGGGTACGGGTTATGCGATAGAGTTTGCCGGCAGAGCGATTCGTGACCTCTCGATCGAGGGCCGCATGACGCTTTGCAATATGGCGATCGAGGCCGGAGCACGCGCAGGTTTTGTCGCTGTTGATGACAAAACTATCGATTATGTCAAGGGACGCCCCTTTGCACCTGACGGGGAGCAATGGCAACAGGCGGTTGCTTACTGGAAAACATTGCATTCAGATGAAGGGGCCGTATTTGACAAGGTAGTCAAAATCGAAGCTGCCGCCCTCGTGCCCCAGGTAACCTGGGGAACCTCGCCGGAGATGGTGGTCGGCGTCGATGCCAGGGTGCCTGATCCTGAGAATATCGATGACGCAGTCAAGGCTGACGGCATGCGCAGCGCGCTCGACTACATGGGGCTTGAAGCGAATACGCCGATTACTGATATCGCGCTGGACAAAGTCTTTATCGGTTCCTGCACCAACTCCCGCATCGAGGATTTGCGGGCGGCGGCGGCTGTTGTCAATGGCCATAGCGTTGCTGACACGATCACTCTCGCCATGGTGGTACCGGGTTCCGGCCTGGTCAAGCAGCAGGCGGAAGAGGAGGGGCTCGACGCCATTTTTATTGATGCGGGTTTTGAATGGCGCGAGCCGGGATGCTCCATGTGCCTGGCGATGAACGCAGACCGCCTCGAACCGGGAGAGCGTTGTGCTTCGACATCGAACCGCAATTTCGAGGGCCGCCAGGGACAGGGCGGGCGCACCCATCTTGTGAGTCCGGCTATGGCTGCCGCTGCAGCCATAGCCGGTCATTTTGTTGATATTCGGGAGTTATAAACAGAGGGTGTTTCCCAGCCCCCGTATATAGCTACTGAAACGCATTTCACCAAGTAAATAACAGGGTGAACGCCATTTACCCTTATTCCCAGAACATCACACAAAACCTG
>JADWMH010000240.1 GCA_015767355.1 Gammaproteobacteria bacterium | reverse complement strand
GCGTCCCGCATTGACCGAACTGACGAGCGCCTTCACCTCGGAAGATGATTTGACCGCCTTAAGATAGCCGCTCGGGGTTTCACGCACCAGCCCCTGCTGTTTTGCAGATTGCAGATCCAGTGCGAAAAGGGGTGCGCTGAAAAGCATTAAGCATGCGGCCAGCAGAGCAATGCGTATTGATGTTTGATACATAGTCTATACCTCTTAAAACAGCCCTTTTTCCTGGCTTATCAGTTGATCAAGTTCGCGGTCGACCTTGATGCGAATCTCATGCTCGATTTTGACGTTCAGATTGATCGTAATAGGCTTGTCCGGCGCCTCGACCTTGACTGTCGGCGCACAGCCTCCCAGCAGTATGCTGATCACGATCAGAAAGAGTATTGTATGCCTGCAATTCATGCTTGCTAATTGCCTCATTGTTTATAGGATTGTCGAACCTTCCGGTCAATGCGTTCATTCAGTCCGTTTACCGAACGCAGACTCTTCAGCAGCGAAAGAATATTCTGATCGAGCGTCAGGTTCAAATGCACAGGGCGCTCTTTGTACTGCTGCGGACTTTTTCCTTTGAGCTGCATCTTCATCAGCAGCTGGCCATCAGGTTTGTATTCTGTCTCTGCATCGAGCACATCATAGCGGAAATCACGCAGCAGATTCAGCAGAACTTCACTTTTTACCGAAGCGGATTTCAGCGCCTCGCCCTTCTCATCCGGAACATAGTTGATGGTTCCTCCCGGTTTGTCAGCGCGGATGCGTCCTTTTCGAACACTCACCCCTTTGGAATCAAGACGCACAGGGATCGTACCACTCACCTTGCCGGTGGCATTCAGCCCCTCGAAACCATGCATGCGAACAATCTCCGCAATATCGATGTGCTGCAGCGCCAGCGTAAAATCGTGGGTGCGGCGATTCAGATCGATGCGCATCCGCTTGCCCGTTACCCTTCCCTTGAGCAAGGAAGCTTTGAGATTGGAAAAAATCATCACCGGTCTTTTCCCCTTTGACGTCCACTGAATCCGCAGCGCTGCAGTCAAATCACTGACTGGCACACCAATATCAATCAACTTGACACTGACTTTTTTCGCCCTGCCTTCAATTTTCGGATAGAGATCCAGCTTCAAATCGGCATTCAATCCAGAAAAAAAGAGCTCGGCATAGCGCCCGCCGCCTTTGCTGATCCTGATATCAACACGGCTCTGCTGCAAACCGCCATCCCACGCGGCAGAACCATTTACTTTAGCCGTACCAGTCGCAACAGCAAGATCCCGTGGCCATGCTGCAGTGATCCGCTTCATCGCACGGCCCAGCTGTTCCAGGCTCTGCGCCTTGCTGTTGAAACTGAGTTTTCCTGATCCCTGCTGCAGTGATTGCTGCATCTTCAGGCTCAACCCGGTTGCAGTTCCCTTGTAGCGGGTGGTTGCCTCTATTGTCAACAACTTGTCGTCGATCTCGAATGCCCCCTTTGTGCCACCAAATGCAAATGCTGACTCATCTGATTTCACTGTCACTTCAGGCATGTTTATCTCTCCGTTCAGGCCCTGATGCAGCGGATAACTCCAACTCCCATACTGCAGCTCAATTGAACCGGCAGCAAGCTCCATCGAGTTCATGCCCGCCACTTCATGTTTGATCTCCAGTCGGTTTCCACCGACAGACCAGAGAGCATTGCTCTTGTCGCTGAGCAGCGAAAAAAGCTGCACTTCAGCGCTCTTCATCTGCAGTGACTGCACACTGACACCCTTGATCTGCATAGCATCGGTCTGCAGCTGCGCCCCCGCATCGAGCTTTCCATTGAGACCATCATCGGTGACTTCCACTTCTCCACCGGCGATGAAGCGCGCCTCCTCGAGGCTGACATCATCTCGAGAGATACTCTTCGCACGCAAATCCACATCAAACACCCCCTGCAGCCCGCTCTCATTGATTGCAAGGTGTGCGGTTGAATGAATTTTCAGCTGTTCACTGGCAATGGAACCACGCTTCAATCCAAACAGAGCCGTATCGCTCGTCACATCCATCTGCACGCCGCTCTCCTCCTGCTGCAGTTGAATTTCACCCCGAGCTGACAACTCTGCCCGCTGCAACTGCAGCATCTCATCATCGATCTGTTCAACCTTGCCATCGAGCACAAATCCTGATTTGTTGTTTTCAAAATCAGGCGCCAGGGTGAGCGTCACATCCATACCCGCCTCATACTGCGGAAAAGGGAGCTGAAACAACTCGCCCCAGGCGCGCAACTCCCGCATATCCGATTTCAGCCTGATGGTCAGTGGAGACTCCTTTTCCAGCTGCAGTGCTGCACTCAATACTGGATGCTGATCTGTGCCGATTGCCTCGAGCAGCCACTCTCCCCTGCCGCGATGCTGCAGTTTCAGAAAATGCTGGCGCTGCTGCTGCGGAAACAGCAGTATCTTCCCCTGCAGCATGTCATCATGATGACTGAGCTTGAGCTGCGCGCGAATCAGAGGATCAGCCTGATCACCCCGGAAAACGGCAATTTGTTCAACTGTTATCTGTTTCACCGGAAGTCTATCGCGCCAGTCGTCATCCAACAGGATCTTGACCTGACGCAACTGCTCCATCAACGGCGGTGATTTTGACTCCGGCAGGTGAATCTCGATACCGCCAAAATCCATACTCTGAATAGTGCCGGTGAACAGCTCCCGGGGCTCATATCCCAGCTGAATCCGCCTGAGTTTGATCGACACTCCATCCCCGGCTGACCTCAGCTGCATCCCGGTGATGTCTGCTGTGTTCAGACCCAGAGATGCCACTTCCATGCTCTGCAACTCGAAACCGCTCGCAGCGAGGCGTGTTTCAAGCTCATGGCGCAGCATCCCCGGCAGATTGTATAAAAGCGCCGCAACCACACCGCAAATAAGAAGCACGGCGATCGGCAGGTAGATTTTTTTTCTGTTCACACAGAGATAATACTTGAACAACTGGCTAACTACTTACAAAATGCCAATATAACTATTCAACTTCTG
>JADWMH010000239.1 GCA_015767355.1 Gammaproteobacteria bacterium | reverse complement strand
GTCCGGGATGTGCGAAGTTTTTGTTATCCCCCTGTGTCAGGATAGATGTGTGAAGACGGTTGATGTTTCTGCCTGCATACTGGCACAATGACCACATGAAATCCGAATCTGAAATTTCATCTGTATCCTTACGTCGAATTCATGCGCTGCCAACGGTGCTCGTCAATCAAATTGCTGCCGGCGAGGTTGTCGAGCGTCCGGCGTCTGTGATCAAGGAGCTGGTTGAAAACAGCCTGGATGCCGGCGCATCACAGATCGATGTCAGCGTGGAGCAGGGCGGCATCAAGCGCATGCAGATCCGTGACAACGGATCGGGTATTTATGCCGACGATCTGGCGCTGGCGCTGTCACGCCATGCCACCAGCAAACTGGAGAGTCTCGAAGAGCTCGAACGCATCAGCAGCATGGGATTTCGTGGTGAAGCGCTCCCCAGTATAGCCTCTGTTTCGCGGCTCACCATGACTTCGAGCGCCCCGGGAGAAGAGCAGGCTCACTCGATCGCCTCTGATGGTGAAATCATGCCTGCCGCCCATCCGCAGGGAACGACGCTTGAAGTGCGGGATCTGTTCTACAATACTCCGGCGCGGCGCAAATTCATGCGCACAGAAAAGACCGAGTTCAGGCATATCGATCACCTGCTGCGCCGCTTGGCGCTGTCGCGTTTCGATGTCGGTTTTTCTCTCACCCATAATCGCCGACAGATTTTTTCACTGCCGGCAGTTACGCAAACCAGCGGGAATGATCAGCGTATTGCCAGCCTGCTGGGGCAGGGCTTTGTTGACAATGCGCTCTGTTTTGAGCATGAAGCCGTGGGATTGCGGTTGCGCGGCTGGGTCGGACTGCCTACATTTTCCCGTTCACAGGCCGATATGCAGCATTTTTTTGTCAATGGACGCATGGTGCGCGACAAGCTGGTAACGCATGCCATTCGCCAGGCCTACCGGGATGTCCTGTTTCACGGGCGTCATCCTGCCTATGTGCTCTATCTGGAACTCAATCCGGTGCTGGTGGATGTCAACGTTCATCCAACCAAGCATGAAGTACGTTTTCGTGAAGGCCGCCTGGTGCATGACTTTCTGTTCCGCACCCTGCATCAGGTACTTGCGGATGTACGCCCCGGTGAGCAGAGCAATACACCGCAACTTCAACCGGCAGTCACTGCCGATGCAGATTCCGGATTGATGCCGACAGCTGATTTCAGCACTGCAGGCGCTTCGCAGCAGCGCTTTCCATTGAACATGCGTGAATCAAAACCGGCTGCATATCGTGCATCGCTGCAGATGCAGCGGCCGCCTCGGGTTCCGCTATCGGAATCTGAAAGCGAGGAGCAGGGTGTTCCACCTCTGGGGTACGCGCTGGCGCAGCTGCACGGGGTTTATATTCTGGCGCAGAACCAGGATGGACTGATCGTGGTCGATATGCATGCCGCCCATGAACGCATCACCTACGAGCGCATGAAAATTGCGCTGCAGGAGAGCGTCCTCAAGTCCCAGCCGCTGCTGGTGCCGCTCTCCGTCAAGGTCAGTTCGCGTGAAGTCGAGCTTGCCATCGAGCAGCATGACTGGCTTGAACGACTGGGCATGGAGGTGGATCAGCTGGGTGACGAGACCCTGGTGGTTCGTTCCATGCCGGTCTATCTGCAGGGAGCCGATCCGGAGAGACTGCTGCGGGATCTATTGTCGGACCTGGCCATGCATGGCAGCAGTGAACGTATCCAGGAGACAATCAACGAAACTCTGGGCACAATGGCCTGCCATGGCTCGGTGCGCGCCAACCGGCGTTTGACTATCGAGGAGATGAATGCGCTGTTGCGTGATATGGAGCGCACCGAGCGCAGCGGCCAGTGCAACCATGGCCGTCCCACATGGATGGCATTTGAACTTGCCGAGATGGATAAATGGTTCAGCCGCGGAGAATAGTGGGGCCGGCTATTTTTCTGATGGGGCCGACAGCCTCAGGGAAGACATCTCTGGCGATGGAACTGGTGCGTCAGTTTCCCTGTGACATCATCAGTGTCGACTCGGCGCTGGTCTATCGGGATATGAATATCGGCACTGCCAAGCCAACAGCGCAGGAGTTGGCTGCGGCGCCGCACCGTCTGATCGATATCTGCGATCCTGATGAACCATACTCGGCCGCCCGCTTTTGCAAGGATGCGCTGCATGAAATGGAGCAGATATCCCGGCAGGGGCGTATTCCGCTGCTCGTTGGCGGCACCATGCTCTATTTTCGTGCGCTCGAGCATGGGTTGTCGCAGTTGCCGCAGGCCGATTTCGCAGTGCGTGAACGCCTGCTCGCACAGGCCCGGGAGCTGGGCTGGCAGGCGATGCATGATCGTCTTGCAGTCATTGATCCGGCGGCTGCAGCCCGAATCCACCCCAACGATCCGCAGCGAATCCAGCGTGCGCTGGAGGTCTACGAAGTCAGCGGAAAATCGATGACCGAACTGCAGCAATTGCATAGCAAGCCAACTCTGCCTTACTCCGTCATCAAGCTGGTGCAGTCCCCCTGGCCACGTGAAATCCTGCGTGAGCGTATTGCGCAGCGCTTCAACCTGATGCTGCAGCTAGGTTTTGAGAATGAAGTTCGCGATTTGGTGAAGCGCTATGCATTAACGCCTGATCTTCCCTCCATGCGCAGCGTCGGCTACCGGCAAATGCTGATGTACCTGCAGGGTGATTACAGCTACGAGGAGGTGAGAGAGAAGGGGATCACTGCCACCCGCCAACTGGCCAAGCGTCAGCTGACATGGCTGAGAAAAGAGCCGGACGCGGTGTGGTTGAAGCAGGACGGCGATTCGGCCGCCGCCATTATTAAGAAAGGACTGAGTACTGAGTATTGAGGAGTGAGTTCGAAGAACCTAAAACCTAAAACCCACCTTAATTGCGTCAGATCAATGCAATTATCATAAAATAGATGTATATTGGCAAATTATTTCCTAATAAAAGCAATAGCGGTGAAAATTATGGCAAAAGGGCAAACTTTA
>JADWMH010000009.1 GCA_015767355.1 Gammaproteobacteria bacterium | reverse complement strand
CCAAGGGTCTTGCCGATCGCGGCGAAAACGAGGCCGACTTCACCACGCGGCATCATGCCCACGCCAATGGAGAGGCGGTTGAGCTGCTTTCCTGCACCGAGGCCTGAAATCACCTTGCCGGCAATGGCTGCGATGAGCAGACCTGATGCCAGGAAGACGACATTCCAGTCGAGGAAAGTCTCCAGCTTAACCTGAATTCCCATCAATACAAAAAAGATCGGTGCCAGTATGCTCTCCAGTGGGGCGAACAGCTCCTTGATTGAATATTTGTGACGACGGTGGCTTCCTCCCCACGCAGTGAAATGCTTTTCATGAAGCAGCAGCCCTGCGGCAAATGCGCCAATAATGGTAGCGAGTCCAGCAAGGTTGGCAAACCATGCCAGCAGCATGACAAAGACAAAAGAGATAAAGAGTTTCGCTTCCATGACATCCAGTTTGGAGAGCAGGCGAATCAGCAGGCGAATGATATATGGGCCAAGCAGCAGTGTGCAGCTGATGAAGAGGGTCGCAAGCAGGATTGTATGGAAGATGCTGTTAATTTCCATGCTGCCGGTAACCACGATTCCGGAAACAATAGAGAGCATCACCAATCCGAGCACATCATCCATCACGGCTGCACCGAGAATCACATGGGACTCCTTGGTGTTTTCCTTGTTTATATCCTGGAGTACACGGGCAGTGATGCCGATGCTGGTGGCGCCAAGTGTGGCGCCCAGAAACATATGCATCGCATGCGAAGCATCGGGGGTAAGCCACCAGGTCACCATGAAACCCAGGGAGAATGGCAGCAGCACCCCAATCAGTGCAACCCGTATGGCGTTGATGCCGACCTGTTTGAGTTCTGCTACACAGGTATTCAGACCCACGTGGAACAGCAGGAATATGACCCCGTAACGGGAGAAGATATCGACAGCCTGGGCAATGGATAGGTACTCCTGGCCATGAGGGCCGCGTGCGATCTCAAGAAAGAGCGCGGCTGTTTCCGGCTCCATGATTGAAGAGATTGTTTCGGAAACTGGTGTTCCTGATAGCACGATCTGTACAATATTGGTGCAGGCGATGCCTTCACGCAGGATGATAATCAGGTCATAGCCGAACAGATAGAGCAGATTCCCGACCACTACACCCATCAGGAGTTCGCCCAATACCGTCGGCTGGTTGAGATAGCGTGCGCTGTAGCGGCCGATCAATGCTGCGATCAGGATCAGCGTGACGCCGAAGATAACCGGAGCTATCGGGTCGTTATGCATGATCATCGGATGGCTGACTGCAGTAGAGATGTGGTGCTCCTATGCTCTGCGCATTCCCAGCAGGATCTTTTCCATCACGATCCAGGGATCGCCGCTGCTTTTAATTGCCTGGTCGGCCTCGGCAAGCTTCCTGATCAGCCCGTACCAGCGCTGTAGAGGAAGCCTGCGTGCGCCGCTGGTGAGCAGTTGTTGACGGCTTTGCCAGAGAGGAGGCTTCTGCCGTTTGAATACAGCTGCAGGCGGTTCTCTGCGGCTGAGGGCTTCGGCAACACTGGCGGCAAGACGCACTTCTCGCGCTACAGACCAGAGCACCACTGGCTCGGGAGTGCCTTCGGCTTTGAGGGTGCGGATCATCTTCAGTGCCCTTGCAGTCTCTCCTGCCAGGGCGGCATCCATCAGCTCGAAAATAGTAAAGTGGGCGCTGCCGGAAGCAGAGGCGACCACCTCTTGCAATGTGATATTGCCGACGCCATGGGTGATGCGCAGCTTTTCGATCTCCTGGTCGGCAGCTATCAGGTTGCCTTCGGTCTGCTGCGCCAGGAACTGGATAGACTCCCGACTCAGCTGCAAACCATGGTGTTGCGCACGGTTTTGAATCCATCGGGGCAGCTCCGCCGCCTTCACCGGCCATACCTGGATCACGACGCCAGACTGGTCGATGGTTTTGAACCATTTGCTGTTTTTCTGGCTTCCCTCCAGCTTGGGCAGGATGATCAGCAGCAGGGTGTCTTCCGGGGGAGTGACCAGGTAATCCGTGATCGCTTTGGCGCCCTCCCTGCCTGGTTTTCCGGAAGGGATGCGCAGCTCCAGGATACGGCGCTGCGCAAACAGCGACAAACTCGCTGCTTCGGCTGCAAGACTGCCCCAGTCGAAGTGAGTGACAGCCTCCATGACCTGGCGTTCGTCATAGCCGTGGCTGCGCGCAGAGTGGCGAATGGCGTCGCCGCATTCGAGGAGTTGCTGCGGCTCGTCACCACTCAGCAGATAGACCGGAGCGATGCCCTGCTGCAGGTGACTGTGCAGTTGATCGGGACGGATCTTCATTGCAGAGCGTAGCCGAGCACACGCAGAATCGAGAGAGAGAGATCCCGGCGCATATTCTGCTGCAGCTGACTCTCTTCGACGCGCCCTGCCAGACCATCTTTGCCGACATCGATCCAGTCGCGCTGCACGCCGACCGTACGTTCATCCATGAGCACCTTGCCATCTCTATTGGTCAGTTTGACAGTTAGTTTTCGCGTCAACGTATACTCTGTCGCCTTGCCGCGGCTATCGACAGTGGTCACCTGGCGAGACTGACCATGATCTCTGACTGTGAGGATCGAGGCGGCCTCGGATTTGTTCCGTATCAGGCGTACATCCGCAGAGAGAAAAGTATCACGCAGGGTTCTGTTGAGCTGGTCATACTGCTCCAATCCTTGAATATAGAGCGGATTGAGATGCTCCGGCAGTGGCTGGGCGTTGCGCAGATGAAAGCCGCAGCCGCTCAGCAACAGGATTAGCATGCTCAGCAGGAGGAGGCGTTTATTGATAACGTTTCTCATGTGATCTCTAGCGAGAGCAAATTTTAGAGTGATTAAGCATGAAATAAATCCTTGTTTCTCGCCAGGACGCAAAGCTTCCGCGTCCTGCTCACGCCCCTGACATCCATGGTAGGCCAAGAACGCAAAGTGTTTTTCTTGGCGAGTTTAGCGCCTTTGCGAGAGTTATTGTGAAAATTTGATTCTTTTGTGAAGATGTTAGCTACTCCAAAATTACTAGTGCTCAGCCTGGTGCAACGATATTGATCAGTTTACCGGGTACGATGATGATTTTACGCACCTGCGCATCACCAATAAACTTTTTCACATTCTCATTCTGCAGTGCCAGGGTTTCGATCATTGACTGATCTGCATCTGCGGGAACCTGGATTTTTGAGCGCACCTTGCCGTTGACTTGCGCCACATATTCGATGTGCTGCTGTATCAGCGCCTCTTCATCGACCTGCGGCCATCCGGCTGTCAGAATATCACTGCCATACTCGAGCTCCCTCCACAGATAATGGGTCATGTGAGGTGCTATCGGGGCAAGCAGCTGCAGCACGATGCCGACGCCTTCGCGCAACACCGGGGCGTCCTCACTCTTGTAGAGAGAGTTGACCAGGGTCATACAGGCTGAAACAACGGTGTTGAATTGCTGCCTCTCGTAATCAAACAACGCCTTTTTCAGAACGCTGTGGAGGTCACGGCGGATATCCCGGGAAGCTTCACTGTATCTCTCTTCTATCCCGGTGGTACGTATAATTTCGGAATGCTTGTGTGCCAGCGTCCACAGGCGGCGCAGAAAGCGATATGCGCCCTCGACACCTTCATCCGACCACTCCAGCGACTGCTCCGGCGGTGCTGTAAACATGGTGTAGAGACGCACTGTATCAGCGCCGTAGCGGTCGATCAGGTGCTGCGGGTCAACGCCATTGTTTTTCGATTTGGACATCTTTTCGATGCCACCGAAAATCACCGGCTCTGCATCGGACTTCAGGATAAAAGTGTCGCCGTCAGGCTGCACATCCGCCGGATTGAACCACTCTTTGGAGCCATCCTCGTTGCTGCGGAAGTAAGTCTCGGCAATCACCATGCCCTGGGTCAGCAGGTTGGTGAACGGTTCGTCGTGCTGCAGCAGTCCCTCGTCGCGCATCAGCTTGTTGAAGAAACGCGCATACAGCAGGTGCAGCACCGCGTGTTCGATGCCGCCGACATACTGGTCAACAGGCAGCCAGTAGTTGGCGCGTTCATCCAGCATCGCAGCATCGTTGTCATAAGAGCAGTAACGGGCAAAGTACCAGCTCGATTCGACAAAGGTGTCGAAGGTGTCTGTTTCACGTCGATCGCCATTGCCGAGGTCGTAAAACTGCGGCATTTTTTTCAGTGGCGAGCCTGTTCCATCGACATGTACGTCTTCAGGCAGTCTTACCGGAAATTCACTGGCGGCGACCGAGTCGCCATCTGCATGGTTGATGATGGGGATCGGACAGCCCCAGTAACGCTGGCGTGAGACGCCCCAGTCACGCAGGCGGAAATTGGTTTTGGCTCCTCCTTTGCCTCGCTGCTCGAGCCAGTCGGCGATAGCATCAAAAGCTGAAGCGGAGGTAAGTCCATCGAACTCGCCCGAGTTTTTCAAGATCCCTCTCTCCACATAGGCGCACTCTTCGACGCCGCAGTTACTGTTGTCGGCAGGGAAGACCACCTGTTTGATGTCGATACTGTATTTGTGAGCAAACTCCCAGTCGCGCTGGTCATGCGCAGGTACAGCCATGACAGCGCCGGAGCCATAGCTCATGAGTACAAAGTTAGCGGTATAGAGAGGAATGGCTTCACCAGTGACAGGATGCAACGCATTGACTCCAAGCGCCATCCCCTTCTTCTCCATGGTTTCCACTTCGGCCTCGCTGACGCCTCCCTGCTTGCACTCGTCAATAAAGGCTGTCAGTGCGGGGTTGTCCGCAGCTGCCTGTTGAGCCAGTGGATGCTCTGCCGCCACGGCAACATAGGTGACTCCCATGAGGGTGTCGGGGCGCGTCGTATAGATAGTGAGGGTTTCAGCGGAGTCTTCGAGACCAAACCCCATCTCCACCCCTTGTGAGCGGCCGATCCAGTTGCGCTGCATGGTGCGTACTGCTTCCGGCCAGCCATCAAGCTGGTCGATGGAGTCGTGCAGTTCCTGGGCATAGTCGGTGATGCGTATAAACCACTGTTCGATGTCGCGCTTCTCGACTTTGGCGCCAGAGCGCCAGCCCTTGCCGTTAATCACCTGCTCGTTTGCCAGAACGGTGTGATCGACCGGATCCCAGTTGACCGTAGCGCGTTTTTTGTAGGCCAGGCCTTTCTCCATCAGACGGGTAAAGAGCCACTGCTCCCACTTGTAGTAGTCGGGGTCGCAGGTTGCCAGTTCCCGATCCCAGTCGTAGCCGAAACCCAGCTGCTGCAGCTGTGAACGCATCTCATCGATGTTGGCGTAGGTCCACTCTGCCGGCGGCCTGTCATTTTTAATGGCGGCGTTTTCGGCGGGAAGGCCAAAGGCGTCCCAGCCCATTGGCTGCAGCACGTTTTTTCCGAGCATGCGCTGATGACGTGCAATGACATCACCGATGGTGTAGTTGCGCACATGCCCCATGTGCAGTTTTCCGGAGGGGTAGGGAAACATCGCCAGGCAGTAGAATTTCTCCCGCTGCGGATCTTCTACAGCCTTGAAAGTCTGCTGCTCATCCCAGTATTGCTGCGCCAGCTTTTCGATACCGGAGGGTTCGTAGTTCGATTCCATGATTGAATCATTCGCTTCATTTATCTGATTCGGACAAGCATACCGCACCAGCGGAAAAGAGGTAACCATTGCGGGTCTTTTTTTGCATATTAGGCATCATATCCGTTATGCTTGTCTGTTATCCATTCAATTGCAATAGCATCATTCTCATACAAAAAGGATGTTTGTAACATTTTAATCACTGCGCAGACTCTAACGATACATGTGGTTTTCGAGATGATCTGAATATCCTTCACCATGCAATAAAAATAATCGGTGTTAGAGTTCCATAACGATGAAAAATGAAATCCAGAAAATCATTCAGCAGGCGCTTGATCGGCTGAAGAGCGAGGCGGTGCTGCCCTCTGATCTCCATATAGAGGCGATGGTCGAACGCACCCGCGACTCCGGTCACGGCGATTTTGCCTCCAATGTGGCGATGGTGTTGTGCAAGCAGGCGAAAAGCAATCCGCGTGATCTGGCTGGTAAGATTATTGCAGCTCTCCCTGATTCCGGTTTGATTGACAAGGTTGAAATTGCCGGGCCGGGGTTCATCAACTTCTATCTTGCGGCCTCGGCCGGCTTTCAGGTCGTGCCGCAAATATTGCAGCAGGGTGATGAGTTTGGCCGTTCCGATGCGGGATCCGGAAAAAAAGTGCAGGTTGAATTTGTCTCGGCAAATCCGACCGGTCCTTTGCATGTGGGACACGGGCGAGGCGCTGCTATCGGAGCAACCGTCGCCAATCTGCTGCAGGCGATAGGCTTCGATGTCCACAGTGAATACTATGTCAATGATGCAGGACGCCAGATGGACATTCTGGCGGCCTCGGTGTGGCTGCGCTATCTCGAACTTGCAGGAGAGGAGCTGACTTTTCCGGCCAATGGTTACAAGGGAGATTACGTCTGGGATATCGCCGCTGCGCTGCATCGTGAACATGGTGACGAGTATCGCCACTCGTCTGCATCCGTGTTTGAAGGCGTTTGTGCAGATGAGCCTGCCGGTGGGGATAAAGAGGCGCATATCGACGCGCTGATTCTCAAGGCAAAAATTTTGCTTGGCAGCAACGATTATGAGGTCGTTTTTCAGCGGGCTTTGACGGTAATCCTCGATGATATTCGTGACGATCTGGAAAAATTCGGTATCAACTACCAGAGCTGGTTTTCGGAACGATCCCTGGTTGAATCCGGAGCCGTGAGCCGCGCCATCGAACAGCTGCAGCAGGGCGGTCATATCTATGAGAAGAGCGGCGCCTTGTGGTTTCGTTCGTCCGATTTTGGTGATGGGAAGGACAGGGTGGTGGTGCGTGACAACGGCCAGACGACCTATTTCGCCTCTGATATTGCCTACCACATGGAAAAATTCGAGCGTGGTTTCGACCGGGTCATCGATGTCTGGGGGGCTGATCATCACGGATATGTTCCCCGTATCAAGGGTTCGCTGCAGGCGTTGGGACGTAATCCGGAGCAGCTGGAAGTAATATTGGTGCAGTTTGCGATCCTCTATCGTGGCGGTGAAAAAGTGCAGATGTCGACCCGTTCGGGGGAGTTTGTCACTATTCGTCAGCTGCGCAAGGAGGTTGGCCGCGATGCGGCGCGCTTCTTCTATGTGATGCGCAAGGCGGAGCAGCATCTCGATTTTGATCTGGAGCTGGCCAAATCGCAATCTTCGGATAATCCGGTCTACTATGTGCAGTATGCGCATGCGCGCATCTGTGCGGTGCTGCGCCAGGCGCAGGAGAAGAGGCTGGATGTGACTCCGACAGCGGGGGATCAAAACCTGGGGTTGTTGACAACTTCACATGAAGAGCGGCTGCTGACCACGCTCTCCCGTTATCCTGAAGTGCTTCATGCTGCCGCGATGAAGCATGAACCGCACCAGTTGTGCCACTATGTGCGTGATCTTGCCAACGATTTTCACACCTACTACAATGCCCACCCTTTCCTTGTCGATGATGATGCGCTGCGTGATGCGCGCATCAAGCTGATACGCTCCACACGGCAGGTGTTGAAAAATGGCCTTGCCCTATTAGGCGTCTCTGCGCCCGAGAGTATGTGATGGCGACAGATTACAAATCCTATGTGCGGCGCCCTATGCAGGAGCAAATATCCAGGCAGAAGCGCAGGGATAATAATCGCTCGGAATCTCTGCCCGGATGGATATGGTTTGCCGGTGGAGTGCTGCTGGGCGCCCTGGTGATGGGTGTCATGTGGTTAAAGGATCACCAGTCCATCAGTCAGACGGCAGAAGCGCGGCTTGAAGATGCGAAAAGAGAGGTGCAGCAGGCTGCGGCGCCACAAAATGCTGCAGACGAAGAGACACAATCACACTCACCTCGGCAGCCGCAGGAGGCGGAGCTGCACCAGTTTGACTTCTACAACGTGCTTCCGGACAGGGAGGTGGAGGTACAGCCTGACTCGTTGCGCCCGGTAGCGTCGAAGCCGGTTGCTGTCACTGCTGTAACAGCAGAAAAAGTAACTGAAGCAGCGCTCGACAAGGCGCCGGAAACTGCGGTGAAACCGCTCGAAACAGATGCGAAAAGCCTGTTTCAGATGCAACTCGCCTCCTTTCGTTCACGCAGTGATGCTGAACGCATGATGGCGAGTTCGGCATTGAGGGGGGTTGCTACACGCATTGAAAAAGTCACGATCAATGACAAAGCCTATTACCGTGTGCGCAGCGGACCCTATAGCCGTGAACAGGCATATAGTCTGCATAAACGATTGAAAAAAAGTGGCATTGAGAGCCTCATTATGCGCGTCAAGAAATAAGGATGGACTGGTTGCTTTAGCCAAGCCACATGATGAATAAATCTGGAATTTATATTGTACAGTTGTTGAATGAAATCCCCATGCCTGTTACCAGGGATCCACTTTACCATGTGCATGGCGAACATTGACCGTTCCATACTTTGCTAGCTCATCCAACACACCTTCTATTGAATGATGGCTGACATTATCGCAATCAATTAGAAGTGCTATCCGTTTCTTATTTGGCATGAAATTCTCAAAACTACACAGCGTCTATAAGGAAGATATTGTATTCCTGCGAACGAAAGTCTGCAATGAGTAGCCATTGCTTTCTCTTTACAGAATTTCTCAGCTTGCCATTGTGAAACTATAGTCCTTTCCCAATTCCCCGCCCTGCCGATGTAGCCCTTCGTGGCCCCCTGCCTTGGCAATCCTGCCGATGGGGTCCACCTCTTTTTTTCCGGCTGCCGGCAGAAGTATTAGCCTCCCACGCCCGCTAACAAATTTATAAAGATGGCTCTTCCCAGGGATTAATCACATCCACGCCGACCGCCTCGAACGGGCTAGCGTCTCGTGTGGCAACCATCATGCCATTTGCCGCAGCGGTTGCAGCTATATAGCCGTCAGCCGTGCCGATTGCCAAATCGGAGGACCGGGCTTTCGCCATCAGTTCACCATAAGAGTGTGAGGCAGACATGTCGAACGGTAATATACGCCCGGCGAACAGGGGCAGTGCCCGCTTTTCCAGGCTCTCCTGCAACCTGTCACGCCGTTTCCCAGCAGGCAGCGAGGCCACACCAAAACGCAGCTCGGCCACAGTGATTGCCGACAGATACAGGGTTTCAACCAGTTGTGCGTCGATCCACTCAACGACACGGGATTCGGGGGCATGACGAAGCGGCTCAGAAATCACATTGGTATCCAGTATGATCATTCAAAACTCACCGGCTTGGCGGCAGTCTTGTCACGCACCTGCTCGATAACCGCAAAATCTTCATCGGTCAACTTGGCCTGACGGCCAATCTCGGCCAGCATCGACCCCAGTTTGATCCGGCCTTCGGCTTTTACGGAATCCTCAAGAATGGCACGCACTTCGGCCTCGGCGCTGCAGCCGTGCATGGCAGCACGCACCCGTAAGGCGCGGTGCACTTCGTCCGGGATGTTTCTGACAGTCATCATAGCCATAATTCATCGTCTCCTATTGCATCCAATGCATTCATTATAATATAGTGAATGCACCTCGGCAAATATTACGAAGGTTGGTGAGGCAATAAACGTACAGGATGGTTTTTCAACGTGCTTTGGCAAGCTGGCGCTCGGCCAATTAACCGTTAATCAATTCTTCATCGCTGTTTTATCAGTTAAGAGCTGCTGCTTTTTATGGTGAAGTATTGCTCCTCCATATCCCGATGATAGCTTGATGGACATGGCTATGTGGTCAAGACATAATAGGAATATGCAAAAGCAAGGAATACAGAGTGTTTCTAAAGCAGCTCTGACAATGCTGGGAGAAGTGATTTGATCGCTCGCTGGTGGCGCAACAATCTGGAGAGACTCCAGTTGCAGCTGGCAAAACAGGATGCGCTTTTCCCACTTGCCGTGCTTGGTTGTGCTGCCGGGATTCTCTCCGGCCTGGTGATTGTTGCTTTTCGCTTGCTGGTTGAAGGGGGCCAGGCCGCACTTTTTCCGGGGGGGGATAGTGAGAATTTTGAAGCGCTTGGCTGGCAGGCGCGCATGCTGCTGCCACTTGCTGGTGGTGTGGGCCTGATCGCTCTATTTCGCTGGGGCGGCAAGGGCATTCATGTGCTTGGCGTGGCAAAAGTGATGGAGCGCATGGCTTATCACCAGGGATATCTGAGCCTGCGCGGTTTTCTACTGCAATTTTTTGGCGCTGCTACAGCAATCATCGGCGGTTTCTCTGTTGGCCGCGAGGGGCCGCATGTCTATCTTGGCGCCGCTGGCAGCAGTCTCATGGGGCAGTGGATGAGATTGCCGAACAACAGCATACGTACGTTGGCGGGGTGCGGCACTGCAGCAGGAATCGCAGCTTCCTTCAATACACCGCTCGCGGGTGTGATTTTCGCGCTGGAAGTGGTAATGCTGGAGTACACGCTGGCCAGCTTTATTCCGGTAATACTTGCCGCCGCCAGCGCCACGCTGATCTCTGTTGCCGTATTTGGGAATGCGCCTGCATTTGATGTTTCGGCAATGAGACTGAGCGATCTGTCGGGGGTTTTTATTATCCTGTTGCTGGGGGTCGCTGCCGGCGCCCTTTCAGCAGCTTTCATTCATCTGGTGCAGACGATTGCACATCACGCCAGAGTCTTGCATCACTGGCAGCGATTGCTGCTGGCGGCACTGACCGCCTCGCTCTTTGGCCTTATGCTGCCGCAGGTGATGGGTATTGGTTATGATAGCGTTGACCATGCATTGGCCGGCAGCATAGGGTTGTCGCTGCTGGCTTTGCTGGTGGTCGGCAAGCTGGTTGCAACTTCCGCCTGTATTGGGCTGGGTATTCCGGGAGGGATGATTGGTCCTTCACTCTTTATCGGGGCAATGCTTGGCAGCCTCGTCAGTCATTTGAGTGTGCTGGCAGGTATTGAAGTGGATCATGGTTTGTTTGCGCTGCTGGGTATGGGAGCAATGATGGGGGCCAGCCTGCAGGCCCCTCTGGCCGCTCTGGTTACCATGATGGAGTTGACCTATAGTCCCGGAATCATCATGCCGGGAATGGTCGTTGTTGTTATTGCATCACTGACATCCAGTGAGCTGTTTGGCAAAGAGTCTCTGTTTATCACTATGCTCAAGGCGAGCGGCATGGATTACACGAGCAGTCCGGTGCATGTTGCACTGCGCCGTATGGGCGTTGCCGGCGCCATGAATAAATCCTTTGTGCGCAGCGATGCGAATATTGATCAAAACAAGGCGGCAGCCCTGTTGGAGGCCAGGCCGGTGTGGATATTGATAAATGGCGAGGAGTCTCCGCTCGCTTTGCTGCGCGCAGCGGATTTGGCCCACTATCTGGATCAGGAGTATGAAGATGAAGATCAGCGAACCATTGACCTGATGGCGATCCCGGGAAAGCGCCTCGAAGTTCATTCGGTGCATATCCGTGCGACTCTGCTTGAAGCACGGAAAATCCTTGATCAAACATCGATGGAAGCGCTCTATGTTCAACGTCAGACAGCACCGGGAATTCATCATGTTTACGGCATCCTGACACGCGAGATGATTGAATCGGCGTATCAGTAATTTCGGCGTTTTTAAAAAAATGAACCACGAAAGGCACGAAAGGCACGAAAATCACGAAAAAACAGGGTTGAAGATTTCGTGCCTTTTGTGGTTAAAAATGTTTTCAAGAGTCATAGTGGATGCGCTGGCACTCATCCTCACAACGAGTTGTTTAAATACAACCTGCAGAGACTATGGATATGTTGCACAGGACTCAAGCCAATCGTTGAAAGTTTCAGTATAATACTCCGCCCTGCACTCATAATTTTACAAAGAGGTAAGTTCGATGATCACCATGTCAGACCGTGATGGTGTAATCTGGCTCGATGGCGAGATGGTTCCCTGGCGTGAAGCCAAGGTTCATGTATTGACCCACACGCTGCACTATGGCATGGGCGTATTCGAGGGCGTGCGCGCCTATCATGCGGAGAAAGGGACAGCTATTTTCCGTCTGCAGGACCATACGGATCGACTTTTCCGTTCGGCGCATATTCTGCAAATGAAGATTCCGTTTGATGAAGAGACCCTGAATCAGGCGCAGCTTGACTCGGTCAGGGAAAACAACCTCGACTCGGCATATCTTCGCCCCATGGCTTTCTATGGCTCCGAGGGAATGGGGATTCGTGCCGACAACCTCAAGGTGCATGTCATGGTTGCCGCGTGGGAGTGGGGCGCCTATCTCGGTGACGATGCGCTTGCGCAGGGGATCCGTATTCGCACCTCCTCTTTCACGCGTCATCATGTCAATATCACCATGTGCCGCGCCAAGGCAAACGGCAACTACATTAATTCGATGCTGGCCCTGCAGGAGGCAATTGATACAGGCTACGACGAGGCCCTGCTGCTGGATGCCGAGGGTTATGTCATGGAGGGCAGTGGCGAGAATATTTTCATCGTACGTGATGGAGTTATCTACAGTCCGGATCTGACATCGGCCCTGGATGGCATTACCCGCCGCACCATCATGCAGCTGGCGGATGAGCTCGGCTATAAAGTCGTCGAGAAACGCATTACCAGGGATGAGGTCTACATTGCCGATGAGGCTTTCTTTACCGGCACTGCCGCAGAAGTGACGCCAATCCGGGAGCTGGACGGACGATCCATCGGCGCCGGTTCCCGCGGGCCGGTAACACAGCAGCTGCAAAGTCTCTATTTTGATGCGGTGCATGGCCGTAGCGCCGCGCATGAGGAGGGTTGGCTGGCTTACGTTTAGGTCACGCGTGCCAGGGCGTGGTGAGCTGAAATATGATGAAAATCAAAGCTCGGAGCTCTGCCAGAGTGCGAAGCAAAAGTGTGGCAGCGACCGATTCAGGTTCGGCCGTTATTGATCAGCACGCGCTCGAAAAAGATGTGCTGGAACAGCGTTTGCTTGCATCATCTGATGCGGGATCCGCAAAAAGAGGGCATGCATCCAGGCCTTTTTTGGCAGGAGTGGTTGTGATGCTGCTGCTGTTGGCAGCCCAGGTTCTCTATCTCTGTCGGGAGCAGGCTGCTGAGATTGGCTTTATTGCTTCTGCTTTCAAAAGTCTGGGTTACACCCCGCCGCAGATGCACCGCCCTGAGATGATCGGCTTGACGAACAGGGCTTTCACGGATGTTGAGGGACAGGAGGGTCTCTATCGATTGCAGCTGGGTTTGATGAATCATGCATCCTATCGGCAGCCATTTCCACTGATTGAAGTTTCACTGACTGATACTCAAGGTGTGGTCCAGGCGAGAAATCAGTTTCACGCAGGTGATTTCCTGTCTCCATCGGTTGTCAGGAGTCAGATGGCTCCGGATGAGGAGCATATCATCAGTTTTGTCATGAAAAGCAGCGCAGCAGATGTCAGTGGCTTCATGCTGGATTTTTTCTAAATTTCCTGTTGCATCCGACAGAGCTGCAGCTGCGCTTTATTACCACGAAGAGAGAAGTTTTCCCTTCGTGATTTTCGTGGTAAATCATTGATTCATTGATTTGATATTTGCGCATTGCCGCCAATTTCTGTAAGATCTCGCCTCTTGATAAAATTCTATGGGTCTTAATGCGATGAAAGCAGGCATACATCCTGAATACAAGGCGATCAAAGTTACCTGCCGCTGTGGCAACAGCTTTGAGACTGCCTCTACAAATACAAGCGGCGAGATGGAGTTGGATATCTGCTCCGCATGCCACCCTTTCTATACCGGACAGCAGAAAGTCGTTGATAGCGGTGGACGTGTTGATAAGTTCCGTAAACGCTACAGTCGTTGATTTGTACGTTGCTGACGAAACATAAGGCGCCTTCAGGGCGCCTTTTTTTATCCACAAAATTTATTGAGTAGAGCGCTATGAGTAAACAGGATGCTGATCATGCCATCAACCAGGCAGCACTGGAATATCATGCTAAACCCGTTCCGGGAAAACTGGCTATCTCTCTAACCAAGCCGGCGGAGACGCAGAATGATCTGGCGCTGGCGTATACTCCGGGAGTTGCGGAGCCGGTGCGTCGTATTGCAGACAACCCCGAGGATGCCTATCTCTACACCGGGAAAGGTAATCTGGTGGCTGTTATCACCGACGGCACGGCAGTGCTTGGACTGGGAAATACCGGTGCGCTGGCGGGCAAACCGGTGATGGAAGGCAAGGCGCTGCTGTTCAAACATTTCGCAGATATCGATGTGTTTGATATTGAAGTCGATGCCGAGCATCCGCAGGAGTTTATCGAAACGGTAATGCGCATTGCGCCAACCTTCGGCGGAATCAACCTGGAGGATATCGCCGCTCCACACTGCTTCGAGATCGAACAGGCGCTCATCGAGCAGCTCGATATCCCGGTATTTCACGATGATCAGCATGGCACCGCGATCATTATCGCCGCCGGTTTGCTGAATGCGCTGGAACTGCAGGGAAAGTCACTCGAAGATGCGCATATTGTCGTGATTGGCGCCGGAGCAGCAGGCATCGCTTCGATTCGTCTGCTCTGTTCCCTGGGAGCTCACCGTGACAATATCCTTGCGATTGACCGTGAAGGCGTGATTCATACCGGCCGCCAGGATCTCAATCCCTACAAATGGGGTGTTGCTGCGGATACCGGCAAGCGTACCCTGGAAGAGGCGATGGATGGCGCCGATATTGTCATCGGGGTCTCCGGTCCGGGGCTGATTACAGAGGAAATGCTGGCGAGTATGGCGCCAAAGCCGATCGTCTTTGCGCTCTCTAACCCGGTTCCTGAAATTCGTCCTGAAATTGCCGCCGGGGTTCGTGATGATTTGATCATGGCGACAGGACGCAGCGACTATCCCAACCAGGTTAACAATGTGCTGGGATTTCCCTTCATCTTCCGCGGCGCACTCGATGCCCGCGCCTGCTGCATCAATGACGCTATGCAGATAGCGGCGGTGAATGCTCTCAAGGATCTCACCCATGAAGCTGTGCCGCAGCAGGTTCTGGATGCTTACGGGCTCGAGTCACTGGCTTTTGGCCCGGACTACATCATTCCAAAACCACTGGATGAGCGCCTCAGAGAGCATGTTGCTCCGGCTGTGATGCAGGCGGCGATTAATTCAGGCGTCGCGAAACCTTCTGCTGGAGAGTGATTTTGTCATTCTCGGGGAGGCAAATATCAAACCAGTGACTTTGGAAAAGGCTGTTCATGATCATTTTTTCGAGCCACCATGCGGCGACATTTGATGCTATCCCGGACATCTTGCTCCAACTCTGTTTTACTCTTCTCCATACTGTTGCCTGTACCGGCAATGGCTGGTGTGACCCAATCAGTCGATGAGCAAACGGCCCTTGTCAGCTGGAAAATGGATGGAGGTAATTTCGAACTCGAGCTGGCGCAGCTGCTGCCGGATCAGACGCGCGCCTTCTTTCTGGCGCGTGGTTTTTCAAAAAAGATAGCCAACACTATAGCTACTGGCTGCATCATGCAGACTATTGGCCGCAACAGCGCGGAGAAGGGTGTGCAGGGAGCTGTTGATGTGGATTTGAAGCACTGGCGCATGCTCCATGAAGGTGCAGAAAGTCCAATCAAGCTCAAGGAGCAGTGGGATCGTGAATGGCTTTCCGGAGAGGTTAGCGATACAGCGCGTCTCGCCTTTCGCTGGGCGACTTTTCCCACGCAGCAAAATTTCGCGCCGGGAGATTTTGGCTGGGGCATGACCAGCTTTGGACTTGTGCCGGGAGAGCGGTTTGATCTCAAGGTCGTCTGGTCTGTAGCGGGAGTTGAAAAAGAGGCGTGGATCAGAAGAATCCAATGTGCTGAGGAGAGGTAAATAATGCGTCAGGTAATAATTCAGTCGATGCTGCTGCTGTTGTTCAGCTGCTCGGCATCTGCCTTTGGCGGGCAGTTGTTGGCTCCTTACAAGGGCGCGCAGCCGGCTCCCGATTTCGAACTTGTTGATGTGGATGGCGACAAGCACCGGCTTTCTGACTACCGGGGCAAGCCGCTGATCATCAATTTCTGGGCTACATGGTGTCCTCCCTGCCGTGAAGAGATGCCGTCCATGAATCGCGCATGGCACAAGGTGAAAGATGATGTTTCCATGTTGGCGATCAATGTCGGAGAAGATGAGGATACAATTTTTGTCTTCAGCGCAGATTATCCGATCGACTTTCCGGTCCTGCTCGACCAAAGTGGAGAGGTCATCAGGCAGTGGCCGGTGAAAGGGCTGCCAACCACCTTTGTGCTTGATCGAGAGGGCAATATCCGATACTCGGCTGTTGGAGCCCGGGAGTGGGATGATGATGCGCTGCTGGAAATCGTGAAAGGGCTGTAAAAAACAAAGTTTGCAGTCGTCAGTTTGTAGTTGGTAGCAAAACAAGAAAGTTTGTAGTCATAGGATGTGTTGAGCTTGCGAAGCGCATCAATCAAGAGAAAATGGTGGATGCGCTCCGCTTATGCCACCCTACGGATCACTCGAATCGACTTTCAGTTTCTGCGGTTCATCCGACATGATGACGGCGAGTTCTTCGACAGTTAACTCCACTTCATCATTGCCTGTGATCATTGGCCTGACATGCTCTATAAAAGAGTGTCCGGTGGTTAGCAGATAGATATGGGCTATGATAAAGACGATGACTGCGATCGCCGCGACAGTGTGAAACAGGGCGATGAACGCCATGTCAATCGGGCCGAGAAAATCTCCCTGTCCGATGCTCACCAGCAAATAGGCAATGCCAGATATCCAGATGGCGGGGAATATCACAATTTTAACCAGCAGATAAGTCATTGCCTGCAAGGGGTTGTGCTTGCGCAGATAGGTCTTGCGGTAAGGGTGATGCTCGCCCTTGAAAATACCGTAGGCATAAAAACGCGCTACCTGCAGAAAGTTTTTGGTGGTGGGTATATAGTGCCGACTTTGTCATTGACAGTCATTTCATAGCGGCTGCCGGCCCATTCATGACCTTCGCCGACATGGCAGGTGACGCAGCTGAAGTCCAGTCCTCCTGCATCCATGTGGATATCGACATTTTTGTCCGGCATGAAGAGAGCAGAGGAGAGATCGCCGTGCTTGACATTGTCGCCGTCACCGACCTTTGCGGGAACGGCATGATCCTGGTCTATTTTGGAGTATTCGGAGATGCCCATCTCTATGGTTGGCTCGTGGCCGGCAATAGCCGTATTACTGCAGACCAGCGATATCAGTGCAATAATGAAAATAGATGCTGGGAGAGAGGCTAAGGTGAAGTGCAGCGTGAACGAGCTGCTGGAGAATAGCCGCTGTTTTCTCATGTCAATCTCTCCAGGGAATTCAAACAGTAGTGCAATAGAGTGCGAAGTGGACCATGTTACTAATTATGATCCTCCTTTTAGAGAGGGATTGATGGTTAAAGAGATATCTTCTTGATTGAAATCAAATTGGTGGCTTTATCGTCAGTAACATCTCAATAACCCGTGAGGGAAAGCAGGGTTGGGATTTGCTTTTCAGGGCTGTATAAAACAGGGATGTTTTATCAGAGCTTATGACATACATGGATGTATTAATGTCGCCAGAGGCAGGATGCCGGAAGCGACCAGGGATGTATTCACGCGTCCCTGAAAGGCGGGTTCCAGCCCTGCACAGAATATTAGCGTTGCACACGGACTTATTGAGAAATTACTATCGTCACTCTTCAGGTTTTTTCACATCGACAAAGCCATGCAGGCCGCGCTTGCTGTCGGCAGCCAGCCACTCTTTAAGGTAGAGCAGCTCGTCGGTTTGCTCAAGATCATCCAGGCTGGCCCTCTTTTTTAACAATCTGAAAGCCTGGGATAAAATTTTGTAGCGTTGACCGGTAATGCCTGCCCGTCTCAAGCCGATCACATTCAGGCGGTAATGTTTGACTGGAAAACCGCCGATCAACATAAACGGAATGACATCTTTAGAGACGCCCGTTGTCCCGCGTATGATGGCATAGGAACCCACCCTGCAAAATTGATGGACAACGGCGGCTCCTCCGATAAAGACATTGCTGCCGACTTCAACCACTCCGCCGATAGCAACATTATTGGCGAAAGCCGTGTGGTTGCCGACTTTGCAGTCGTGGGCAACATGGCTGTTGTTCATAAAAAAGCAGTCGGAACCGATCGCTGTGGCGCCGTCAACCACTGCAGCCCGGTGCGCTGTAAACCCCTCACGAAAGGTATTGCGATCGCCGATTTGCAGCCAGGACAGGCTATCTGCATCAAAGCTGGTGTCCTGTGGTGTATCACCCAGGACGACATGAGGATGTAAAATATTGCCTTCACCCATTCTTACATAGCGTTGCACGACGCAGTGTGAGCCAATGCGGCTGTTGTCGCCAATGGTTACATCATCTTCAATAACGGCAAATGGACCAACCGTGACATTCTCTCCCAGCTTCGCCCCGGAAGCGATGCAAGCTGTTGGATGGATATTCTGCGTCATACCCACTTCTCCTGGCAATCAGTGTCTGAAGTGACGCATGCCGGTAAAGAGCATAGCCATGTCGTGCTCATCTGCGGCCGCGATGACCTCGTCATCACGCATGGAGCCGCCCGGTTCGATCACAGCCCTGATGCCTGCCTCGGCTGCGGCGTCGATGCCGTCACGGAAGGGGAAGAAGGCGTCCGAGGCCATCACCGAGCCCTTCACCTCCAGTCCTGCATGTTCGGCCTTGATGCCTGCGATGCGGGCTGAGTTGATGCGGCTCATCTGGCCGGCGCCGACGCCGATGGTCATGCTATTGGCGGCATAGACAATCGCATTGGATTTAACGAATTTGGCAACTTTCCAGCCAAACAGCAGATCCCGCATCTCATTTTCCGTAGGCTGGCGTTTGGTGACGACCTTGAGTTCATTGTAGAGCGCCAGATCGGCATTTTGCACCAGCAGTCCGCCGTTGACGCGTTTGAAGTCGAGCCGCTGCAGCGGCTCTCCCCAGTGGCCGCACTGCAGAAGGCGGATATTCTTTTTCGCGGAAACGACTTCGGCAGCAGCAGCTGATATCGACGGAGCGATGATTACCTCGACGAACTGGCGGTCAACAATCGCCTGTGCTGTTTCTGCATCGAGTTCCTGGTTGAAGGCGATGATGCCGCCAAAAGCAGATTCGGGATCGGTCGTGTATGCCTTCTCATAGGCCTCAAGAGCACTGTCGCCATAGGCAACGCCGCAGGGGTTGGCGTGCTTGACGATGACGCAGGCAGGGGCATCGGCAAACTGTTTGACGCACTCAAGCGCCGCGTCGGTGTCAGCAATATTGTTGTAGGAGAGCTCCTTGCCCTGCAGTTGTTCGGCATTGGCAATGGTGGTTTCCCCTGCATGCTGTTCGACATAAAAGGCTGCATCCTGATGCGGGTTTTCACCATAGCGCATGCTTTGGCTCTTGCGAAACTGCATGTTGAAAGTGCGCGGCAGCCCTTCGGCTTTGCCGTTTTCTACGATGGCGCCCAGGTAGTTGGCAATCAATCCGTCATAACGGGCCGTATGTTCAAAGGCGCCGGTCGCCAGCGCAAAACGGGTTTTGTCAGATACACTGCCGTTGTTGGCGTCTATCTCATCAAGCACGGGCTGATAGTCATCGCTGTTGACGATTACGGTAACCGATGCATGGTTTTTTGCAGCAGCGCGCAGCATGGTCGGCCCGCCGATATCAATGTTCTCGATGGCTGTTGCAAGATCGCAGTCTGGTCTTGCGATGGTCTCTTCGAATGGGTAGAGGTTGACGCATACGAGGTCGATTGGTGGAATGCTGTTTTCAGCCATGACGGCATCGTCGATACCGCGCCGCCCAAGAATGCCGCCATGCACTTTTGGGTGCAGGGTTTTTACACGGCCATCCATCATCTCCGGAAAGCCGGTGTAGTCACCAACTTCGACAACAGGAACGCCATGTTCGATGAGGAGTTTGGCGGTGCCGCCGGTTGAGAGGATTTCGACACTGTGTTCGTGCAGCGCCTGGGCGAATTGCACAATTCCGGTTTTATCCGAAACGCTGATCAGCGCACGGCTTATGGCTGCAGACATGGGGGTTCTCCGCTTAGTCGATTTGATACTGTTTGAGTTTCTTGCGCATGGTGCTGCGGCTGATGCCCAGCACCTCTGCAGAGCGACTCTGGTTGCTGCCTGTGTGCTGCATGACAGATTCGAGCAGCGGCTTTTCAACCTCGCTTAACAGCAGCACATAGAGACCTTCGCCGGGATGTCCGTTGAGGTTATTGAAGTAGGCGTCAACCGCATGGCGCACGCAGTCGCGCAGTGGCAACTCGGCGTTCTCCTTGCGTACCTTGAACTCTTTTTTGTATGTGTTGACGGGGGTGTTGTGTGTAGTCGAAGCTATTATTGCTGTCATGCTGCCTGTTCCTGCCCAAGGAAATAGTCATGAATCATCTGTTGCTGCGCATCAGGCGATTCGGTCAGGAAAACCGCTTTGCGGAATTCTGCACTGTCGGGCCGGCTCCTGCTATACCAGCCTATATGTTTACGCGCTATCTGTACACCATGCTGAGTACCATAGTGCCGATAGAGCTCCTCCAAATGTTCGAGCAGGATAGAGCAGATCCATTGCGATGATCTGGCCGGGACGAGATGCCCGGTTTGCAGATAGTGATGGATCTCATCAAAGATCCATGGTCTTCCCTGGGCGGCGCGTCCGATCATGATCGCATCTGCGCCGGTTTGTGCCAATACCTGTTTCGCTTTTTGTGGTGAATCGATGTCACCGTTTGCTATTACAGGGATAGAGAGTTGTTGTTTGGCTTTACGAATAGTGTCATATTCCGCCTCTCCTGTAAATCTATCTGCACGGGTGCGGCCATGAATGGCCACCGCGGCTACGCCGGACTGCTCTGCAACCAATGCGATTTTCACGGCATTGCGCTGCTGATGATCCCAGCCGGTGCGAATTTTCAGGGTGACAGGGACATCGACCGCCAATACAGTCGCCCGTAAAATTTCCCCCACCAGTTTTTCATCGCGCATCAGTGCTGATCCAGCTGCAACCCGGCACACCTTTTTTGCCGGGCAGCCCATGTTGATGTCGATGATGTCTGCACCGCGATCGGCATTGATGCGCGCCGCCATGGCCATTTTTTGCGGGTCTGTGCCAACGATCTGTACGGAAACCGGTCCTGTTTCACCCTGGTGGTCCAGGCGCCGCAAAGATTTTTTGCTGCCCCACAGGCTGGTGTCAGCCGTCACCATTTCAGAGACCGCCATTGCGGCTCCCAGGCGACGGCACAATTGCCGGAACGGGCGGTCGGTGACGCCTGCCATCGGTGCAAGAATCAGTTGGTTGCGCAGTGTGTGGGGACCAATCTTCATCAATCAGGGGTTTGCATAAGGCGGGGAAGTCATCCTACTCTTTTTTCATGCATGCTGAAAGTGATTCATTCATGGATTTTGGGTGCAACACTGAGATCGGTTATCATGGCGATCACAAATTATTGGAGGAAAAACTGATGAAAACTGTTGCTTTACTGTGTGGCGGCCTGCTCTCTCTCACTGCCGTTGTTGTGCATGCGGAAACAGCGCTCGCTGTGGCTGCGCCGCCAGCCGTGGAAACAAACAGGGCCGCATCTGCGCAAGCACTGCCGGTTCAAAAAAAAGCGGATGTTGAAAATCCGGTTGTCATGCTGCAGAAGGGGATGGACAGACTGCTCGATTATCTCAAGGAGCATCCTGACGGCGCTGGGCTGGGTGAATTCCTTGCAACTCAAATTTCGCCCTCTTTTGACTTTCCATT